>DVMG01000256.1 GCA_018715105.1 Candidatus Ventricola intestinavium | reverse complement strand
TGCGCTTCATTCTTGACAAGGGTCTCGCGGTCACCCCGCTCATGGCGGTCAAACGCTTCAAACACCCACTCGCAGCGGCTGTAAAAATCTTCGCGCACGGCCGCCTTGACATCCTCGCCGGTTTCCACCACCGGGAAATCCCGCTTCGGCTTTCCGATTTCCTCCACGATCTTCTTCTGGAAGGCAACCAGCTTTTTAATCTCCTCATGGCCGGTGAGGATCGCGCGGAGCATATCCGCCTCGCTGATCTCCTTGGCGCCGGCCTCCACCATCAGCACGGCCTCGTCGGTGCCGGCGACGGTCAGATTCAGCTTGGAAACCGCGCGCTGCTCCAGGTTGGGGTTGATGACAACCTCCCCGTCCACCAGCCCTACGGACACGCCGCCAATGGGGCCGCCCCACGGGATGTCGCTCACAGCGATGGCGGCAGATGCGCCGATCATCGCGGGAATATCCGGCGGCACATCCTGCTCCACGGAGAGCACCGTCGCCACAACCTGGACATCGTTACGCATGCCCTTGTTAAACAGCGGGCGCAGCGGCCGGTCAATCAGGCGGGAGGTCAGCGTCGCCTTTTCGGACGGACGGCCCTCGCGCTTGATAAATCCGCCGGGAATCTTGCCAACCGCGTACATCTTTTCCTCAAAATCAACGCTCAGCGGGAAGAAATCCTGCCCTTCACGCGCTTTTTCCGAGGCCGTGGCATTCACCAGCACCACCGTATCGCCCAACCGCACGGTCACAGAGCCGTTTGCCTGCCCGCAGTACTTTCCAAACTCAAGGACCAGCTCGCGGCCCGCCAGCTCCGTGGTATACACATTCACCATCGGGGAAATCTCCTTTCAAAATACCTGCCTGCCAACACACATCACGGGCCCGAACCCTCGCAGCCCGAAAAAAGACCGTCGCCTGGGCGACCCTGTCTCCCAAACGACGGTCAACCGGGACCATGCCCTTTTTCTGAACGCCAGGCTTACTTGCGCAGGCCCAGCTTTGCAATCAGCGCACGATAACGCTCGATATCGACCCTCTTGAGATACTCAAGCATGCTGCGGCGCTGGCCGACCATCAGCAGCAGGCCGCGATGGGAATGATGATCCTTCGCGTGTTCCTTGAGGTGCTCATTGAGGTGGTTGATGCGCGCCGTCAGCAGCGCGACCTGCACCTCCGGGGAACCGGTGTCGCCCTCGTGACGGGCATACTCGTTGATGATTGCTTCCTTCGTCGCCTTATCCATGGATAAAGACCTCCAAATCAAATGATTTTGCCAATCGCCGCAGGCATAGGCAAACGTCTGGAGATTCGATTGCCTGCGCATACGGTTCAGACCATCAAGTATTTTAACACGGAAGCCCCGCTTTGTAAACAGAACTTCCGTGCCTTTTTCATTTTTTTGTGTTGAAGTGCCTTTTTCATTTTTTTGCCGGATTTTCTGCACCTGCCGGGGCTTTCCTTCCTTCTTTCCCCGAGCATTTTCGCATGGGGCGGTCGCCAAAGTAGCCGCGCACCTGTTCCCTGTTGCGAAGCACCTCTTCGCGCAGCGCCTGCAGGGAATCAAACCGGCGCTCCCCCCGGATACGCGTTAAAAGGACAAGCCGGACATGGCTGCCGTAAAACTCTTTTCCCTCGTAATCAAGCAGATTGGCCTCAATGGTCGGCGGCCCTTCCGGCGCCGTGGGATGGGCGCCGATGTTCACAGCCGCCATATACCAGCGCCCGCAGAGGCAGGCCCTTGCCGCGTAAACGCCCCGCGGCGGGATGGCCTTGCCCGCCGGCCAGGAGAGATTGGCCGTGGGGAAATCAAGCCGCCGGCCCAGTTTTTTGCCATGGATCACCACGCCGCTGAGTGTATAATGCCGCCCGAGCAGCTGAGCAGCCATCTCCATGTCCCCGCGAAGCACCGCCGCACGCACACGCGTGGAGGATACCGGCGCGCCGCCCATGCACACTTCCCCCACCACGTGCGTGGCAAACCCGTATGTCTCTCCCAAACGGATCATGTCCTCCGCCTTGCCCGCTCCCTTTGCGCCGAAGGAATAGTTAAAACCGATGACCACATGGCACGGGTGCAGCGCAGCGGCAAACGCGCGCACAAATTCTTCGGGGGTCTGCGCGCCATAAGCCGCGTCAAACGGCCGAAGCACCGCCACGTCCACCCCCTGACGCGCAATGGAGCAAACCTTCTCCGAGCGCGTCTCCAGCTGCGGCGGAACACGATCCGGCGCATACGTCGCCATCGGATGGGTGGAGAATGTATAGACCATGCTTGTCAGCCCCTGCAGCGCGGCGATTTCGGCCGCGCTGCGCATCAGCTTGGCGTGCCCTTCATGCACGCCGTCAAACATGCCGAAGGCCACAACGGTCTGGCCGCCGTGCCACTGGCTCTCGTGTGTCAAGAGTTTCATGTCTGCCTGTATCCCTCACAAATCACACCATAATCTCATTCTCATTCCGCCGGCCCCTCCTTCATGGCAACAGAAAAAGGGAAACGGCACCCGCTCTGCGTGGAAAAAGGCGTCCTGCCGGTCAGTCAAGAAGCATGGCGTCAAACCGAAGCGTCTCGCCCTTCATCCGGCCGATGCCGCAAAACTGCGCATTCAGATACAGCCGCACCGGCTCTCCCTGCGCCGGACTGCCGGAAATCTCCCGCCGGTTCAGCGCATTCCCATTGCGCACAAAGCGCTCCGCCGCCGGATCCACATGGACGCTCGGCAGGTGTTCAAGCGGTCTGTCCATCGGCACGAGCAGGGAAGCCATGTCCTGCGAAGAGTCGATTTCCTCGATCGTATGCGCATCATCCAGGGTGAATGTGCCGCTGCGTGTGCGCAACAGCATGCCCATGTGCGCCGTGCACCCCAATGCCAGCCCGATGTCATGGCAAAGCGTCCGGATATAGGTTCCCCGTCCGCAGCGGATTTCCAGCAAAAAGCTGCCGTCCTCTTCCTCATGCAGCACGTCAATGGCGTGCACCTGCGTGGGACGCGGCTTCACATCCACATCGACTCCCTGGCGGGCCAGATCACACAGCTTCTTTCCATCCCGCTTAAGTGCGGAAAACATGGGCGGCACCTGCTCAATCTCTCCGATAAACCGGGGCAGCACGGCCTCAAGCGACGCCCTGTCTGTGCGCCGCCCGTCTCCACCTGTGATTTTGCCATGGGAATCCTGCGTATCCGTTCGATACCCCGGCTTCAGCTGGGCGACATAGGTCTTCTCTTTTTCGACCATGTAGTCAAACAGGCGCGCCGCTTTGCCCACCATCAGCGGGAGCACGCCGGCCGCCTCCGGATCAAGCGTGCCTGCATGCCCCACCTTTTCACGAGCCGGCAGCCTGCGGCGCACGCGCACCACCACATCGCTGGAGGTCATGCCCGGCGGCTTGAGCACGCAAAGGAACCCATTCATGCCGGATCCTCCAATTTGCGCGCGATCACCGCGAGCACCTGATCAAGCGCCTCGTCAAGCGGCGCGTGAATCGTGCAGCCAGCCGCCTGCGCGTGGCCTCCGCCCCCGAAAAGCAGGGCGACGTCATCCACGGTGTCCGGCTCCACGGCGCGAAGCGACATTTTGATGCCCGAATCCCTTTCCGATGCCAGCACCGCCATGCGCACGCCCTCCACCTCCAGCGCGTGGTTCACGAGGCCGTCCACCTGGCTGAATGCACAGCCCGTTTCCTCAAAATCCTTTCGGGTGATGGAAATGACCCCCACCTGCCCGTTAAACAGAAAGCGCATCCGCTCATAGGCAATGCGGGTCAGGTGCACCCGATTCACCGGCTGCGTGCGATACAGCCTGCGCGTGAGCAGCGAGATATCGACCCCCAGCGCAAGAAGCCTGCCTGCCGCCATCAGCGTTGCGGGCGACGTAGCCGGATATTGAAAGTGTCCCGTGTCCGTAGACATCCCCGTCAAAAGGCAGATGCCCATCTCCCGCGTGAGCGCAACACCCAGCGCCTCAATGGCCTCATAGGCCAGCAGGCAGCAGGCGGATTCCCCCCTGCGGATAAAGTTTGCGTCCCCATACGCCGGATTGGTCGCATGGTGGTCAATCACAAGGCGCGTCTTTGCGCCATCAAACACCGCTTCGGATTTGCCCAGCAGGGTTCTGTCGCTCACATCGGCGGCCAGCGCGGTGTCATAGCCTCCCGCCGCATCTTCGGGATGCAGGAAACATTCCGCCCCCGGCAAAAAGCGCAGGGAAGCCGGCACATCGCCGTCGCAGATCACATCCACCTCCACGCCCATGGACAAAAAAGCAAGGCGCAACGCAAGCGACGCGCCCAGCGTATCCCCATCCGGGGAGATGTGGGCGATGATCGCCATGCGCTTTGCCTTGCCCGCCAGACCAAGCCATTCTTCACTTACCTGAACCATCGGAATCATCGGCTTGTCTTTCCTCCGTTTTCCTTACCTGATTGATCAGGCTTGCAATGTGCACGCCGTATTCAATCGTCGTATCCAGTTCAAAAAGAAGCTCAGGCGTATAACGCAGCTTCACGCGCTGCCCCACATGATGGCGGATAAAGCCCGCTGCGCTTTTCAGCGCCTTCATCATCGGCGCACGCCTGTCCTCCTCATAAATGCTCACATGAACCTTCGCATAGCGAAGATCCCGCGTCACCTCCACATGCGTGATGGAAAACATGCACTCGGTTCTCGGATCGGAGACATCCTCGCGGATGATCCGTTCCACCTCCCGCATGATTTCCGACGCAATGCGGTCGGTTCTCTCAAATTGCTGAGTTGCCACTTTGCCACCTCGCTGCGCCCGCGCCGCCCGGCGGAGAATGGCGTTTTCTCCGCCGGGGCGATGCGCGCCGTCCTGTTTCCTTTACAGTGTGGGCGGCGAGCGCCGCGCGCTTACCTGGCGATTTCCTCCATCACGAAGCACTCGATGATATCGCCTTCCTTGATGTCGGTGTAATTTTCCAGGCAGACGCCGCACTCATAGCCGTCCTTAACCTCTTTAACCGCGTCCTTAAAGCGCTGCAGGGAGGAAAGTTTTCCCTCGTAGACGACCACGTTGTCGCGCAGCAGACGCACCTGCGCATTGCGCTGAAGCAGGCCGTCCGTCACATAGCAGCCCGCAACGATGCCCACATTCGTGATTTTGAACACATTGCGCACCTCGGCGTGGCCGAGCACATTCTCGCGGAATTCCGGCGCAAGCAGGCCCTTCATGGCCTTTTCCACGTCCTCAATCGCCTGATAGATGACGCGGTAATAGCGGATATCGATGCCGTCGCGGTTGGCCGCCTCACGCGCCTTCGCGTCCGGCCGCACATTGAAGCCGATGATGATCGCCCCGTCGATCCCCGCGAGCATGACGTCGTTTTCCGTTACGGCGCCTACGCCGCTGTGGATCGTGCGCACACGCACCTCGCTGTTGGAGAGCTTTTCAAGCGACTGCTTGACGGCCTCCACCGAGCCCTGCACATCCGCCTTGATGATGATGTTCAGATCCTTGACCTCGCCCTCCTCCAGGCGGCTGTAAAGATCCTCCAGGGTAGAAGCCGAACTGGTTTTGACCATGGAGGCGCGCACCTTGGCCGCGCGCTCTTCCACAACCTGGCGGGCAAGTTTTTCATCGGCCACGGCCATGAACTCATCGCCTGCTTCGGGCACGCCGCCAAACCCGATGATCTCCACCGGGGTGGAGGGCAGAGCCTGCTTGACGCGCTCGCCGCGGCTTGAAACCATGGCGCGCACGCGGCCATACGCGTTGCCGGCCACCACCATATCCCCCACGCGCAGCGTGCCATTCTGCACGAGCGCCGTGGCCACGGCACCGCGGGAATGATCCAGCTTCGCCTCGATGATGACGCCGCGAGCCTTGCGGTTCGGATTGGCCTTGAGCTCCAGCACATCCGCCAGCAGCAGCACATTTTCAAGCAGCTCGTCAATACCCTCTCCCGTGTGCGCGGAAACGGGCACCATGATCGTGTCGCCGCCCCACTCCTCGGGCACCAGTTCATAGCGGGTAAGCTCCTGCTTAACGGCGTCCGGATCCGCCGCCGGTTTATCAATCTTGTTGATTGCTACAATAATCGGGCATTTGGCCGCTTTGGCATGATTGATGGACTCAACCGTCTGCGGCATAACGCCGTCATCCGCCGCGACCACGAGAATGGCGATATCCGTGGCCTGGGTTCCGCGGGCGCGCATGGCGGTAAAGGCTTCGTGGCCCGGCGTATCCAGGAAGGTGATCTGCCTGCCGTCTACGCTCGCCGTATAGGCGCCGATATGCTGCGTGATGCCGCCGGCCTCCCCGGCCGTCACCTTCGTCTTGCGGATATAGTCAAGCAGGGATGTCTTGCCGTGGTCAACATGGCCCATGATCGTGACAACCGGCGGCCGCGTGACCAGATCCTCTTCATTGTCTTCCACGTTTTCGGCGGAAAGCGCATCCTCGGCCGTCTTGTCAAGCTTCATTTCAAGCGTCACGCCGAACTCGGAGGCCACGAGGGAAGCCGTGTCAAAATCAAGCTCCTGGTTGATGGTGGCCATAATGCCCAGCAGCATCAGCTTTTTGATGATCTCGCCTGCCGGCTTGCCGATGCGCTCGGTCAGATCGCGCACGGTGATGGTCTCGGCGGTCATATAGGCCGTTTCGATCTTGATGGGCGCCATCTTCTGCTGTGCGGAAAGCTGGCGGCCCTTCTTACGGCGCCCGCGCACCACATCGTCCTCCATGCCATAGCCCGTGTCGCGCGCAAGCTGTTTGCGGTTTTTGACCGGCTGGCGCTCCGGATCATGCTGGCGCTGTCTCTGGCGCTTGTTGGGATCGTAGTTGGATACGCGCTCCTTTTCCACGGTCGGCATGAGTTCCGGCCCCTTGCTTCCCCTGCCGCCGGCGGGCCTGCCGCTCATCGGCCTGCCGCCCGCTCCGCCGGCCGGACGGGAACCGCCCTGCCCAAACGGACGCGGGCCGCCCTGCGCATTGCGCGGCACAAAATTGCCGCCCTGCGCCCCCATGGGCCGCGGCGCTCCCTGAGCGGGGCGGCCCTGCCCTGGACGCGCGGCCGGGTTCCCCGGACGGGGCTGCTGGCCCTGGGCCTGCCGGGGCGCGGCTCCTTCCCGCTGGGCGGGCCTTCCTGCCTGGGCGCCCGGCTGGGGCGCGCGCGCGGCAGGGCGCTCCGCATGCTTCGCCTCCGGCGCATGCTTTGCCTCCTGCGCCGGCCTGGCATCGGCCGCGGGCCTGGCCGCCGCAGAGGGCTCCTTCCGGCTCTCCGCGGCCTTATCCGCCGGCTTTTCCTCGGCTTTTTCCTCCGCCACGGGCACATCATCGGGCATCGTCCAGGCTTTGCTCTGGGCGCTCAGCGCCTTTTGCTGCTCTTCACGGCGCTTTTCCTCGCGCTCAGCCTCCTCCTGCTTGACAAAGCTGCTCTCCAGCTTGCGCATCTCGGCCAGCGTCTTTTCCGCCGCTATGCGCACGCTCGTCACATCGCCAAGCAGCTTTGCCGCTCTGCGGCTCAATTCCTTTGTTGCATCTTGAACCTTCATTTTGGACATTCTGCCCTTGCACCCCCGCAAATTGCGTCATCACGCTCAGTCGTGTCGTTACCTTCCTCAAATGAAAACCCGAATGAAAGCGGCCCGGCCGCCTTATCCTTCGCCTTCCCGCGCCAATGCCAGCAGCTTTTCACCAAGCGTTCCCCCGGCAACCGCGGCGCTCATGCGGCCTGGCCGGCCAACGGCCTGCCCAAGACGCCCTGCCTGTGCTTCAAAAAGCTCCACATGGTAAAACGCACAGGAATCACGAAACTTTTTTTTCGTGTTGTCGGATGCATCCGCATCCACCAGCACAAACCGTGCCGCGCCCGTCTGAATGGCCTTGCTGACCCCGCTTTCGCCCAGCGCCAGCGCACCGGCCCGCATGGCAATGCCCAGCATGGCATAAAACGCATCCTTTTCAATCGGCATGGATTTCCTCCGCCAGCCTGGCATAGAGGGCCTCGTCAATCCGCGTCTCCAGGGCCCGCTCCAGCTGCCGCTGGCGAACGGCCTTGTCAAGGCATTCCCTTGACCTGCAGATGTAAGCCCCCCGGCCCGGCGCCTTGCCCACACGGTCAAAGCTCACCGTTCCCTCCGCATTCTTGACAATGCGCAGCAGCGATTTCTTCTCCTTCATCTCGCGGCATCCCACACACATGCGCATGGGGATTTTGCGTGTCTTCATCGGCCATCACCCCGGTCAAATCTCAGGCTCTTCGCTTTCAGGTTCCTCGGAGAATTCGCCGCTGGCGATCTCCGCGTCGATCTGCGTCTGGCTCTTGATATCGATCTTCCATCCCGTCAGCCTGGCGGCGAGACGCGCATTCTGCCCTTCTTTGCCGATGGCCAGCGACAGCTGGTTGTCCGGCACCACCACGCGGCAGGCTTTTTCCTTATCGGAGACAAACACATTAATCACGTGCGCCGGATTCAGCGCGTTCGCCACAAACTCCGCCGGATCGGATGACCATTTGATGATGTCGATCTTCTCTCCGCGAAGCTCTGTGACCACGCGCTCAACACGCTGGCCGCGCGGGCCCACGCACGAGCCGACCGGATCGATCATCGGATCGGCGGAATGCACCGCCATCTTCGTGCGGGATCCTGCCTCACGCGCGATGGATTTGATCTGCACGACGCCGCTCTGGATTTCCGGCACTTCCAGCTCAAACAGGCGCTTGACAAGCCCCGGATGGATGCGCGAGACGCTGACCTGCGGGCCATGCTTGGCGCCCGGCCGCGCCAGGCGGCGGTCCGCCACGACTTCCAGCACATAGACCTTAAAGCGCTCGCCTGGTGCATAAACATCCGCGGCCATCTGCTGCGCAGGCTCCAGCACGCCCTCCGTCTTTCCAAGCTCCACGTAGACATCCCGCGTCTCCGGATCGACGCTGTGGACGATCGCGGTGAGGATCTCGTTTTCCTTCTCGATGAAATCGTCGTAAACCTTGCCCCGCTCGGCCTCCCGGATCTTCTGAACGATCACCTGCTTGGCGGTCTGCGCGGCCACACGGCGGAAGTTGTTGGGCGTCACCTCCACCTCGACGATGTCGTCTTCCTGATAACTGGGCTGAATCTTCTGCGCATCCTCAATGGAAATTTCACCCGCGTCGTCAATCACCCACTGCACAACCGTCTTGCGCGCATAAAGCCTCACCGCGCCCGTTACGCGGTCAAGCTCCACCCGCACGCTGGCGCTGGAGGGAGCAACGCCATATTGCTTGTTAAAGTTATTCTTATAGGCGCTTTTCAGTGCCTCCTCAATGGCGGAAAAGAGCACTTCCTTGCTGATGTTTTTTTCCTTGGCCAGGAGCGCCACCGCCTCAATCATCTCTTTGTTTTCATTCTTGTCAATCATTTCAAGCCTCTCCTTCCTCCGGATTTCTCCCATCTTCTTCGTTTATGCCCGTTTTTTCCACACTCTCATTTTGACCGGTTTTTCCGCCTGCCTGTCCGGGGTCTTCCTGCCCGCCCGTCTCCTCTGCGCCCCACTCGAGATCTTCTTCCGTGATGACGATCACGGGCTTGCAAAGGGAAACGTCCTTCTGCTCAAAGCACAGGACGCCCTCCGGCGTGCGGATGGAAATCTGCCCGTCCGCCAGGCCGATCAGCTCGCCTTCAAAGCGCTTTTGCCGGTTTATGGGGCGAAACAGGTGCACCTCCACCGGTTTGCCCGC
>DVMG01000255.1 GCA_018715105.1 Candidatus Ventricola intestinavium | reverse complement strand
AGCGGGGAGCCGGAGGAATCGCCCAGCCCGAGCCCGTCGCCCTCGGTTCCGCCGGGAGAGGAGGGGGCGCGCACGTTTACCCCTACCGGGGAAGCGTGGGCCAGGCTGGCGGATGGCACCCTGCTTGACGGCACAACCGAAAAGGGGGATCTTCAGGAGATTCTTGATGAGATCGCCATGCGCGGGGAAACGGAGAAGGCCACGGTCTATATCCGCAGCCGGGAGGAAATCACGCTGGAAAACATTGCGGAAAAATTTCTGGAGAACAGCGTGGATCTTTTGCCCGACCCGGAGCTGTTTGACAAACAGCAGTATATCGTGACATGGCACACCATTGAAAGCAAGACACGCGGGCTGCCGCCGATTGTTGTGGCGGTGAAGCATGTGAGCGAAATCCATCCGACGGCCTCGCCCACGCCGGAGGTCACGCCCACGCCGATCTCCCTGACCGTCGATGTGCAGGGGCTGGAGCCCGATGTTTGGAAAAAGGAAGCGCCCACTTTCACGCTTTCCGGCATTGAGCAGGGAAGTGAGGAATATGTTTACGGCGTATTCATCTGCAATGAGCGTCTGGTGCTGCTTTCCCAGGATACCCATACATATACTCCAACAGAGGAGGGAGAAGTGAGCCTGCGCTTTGCCATCCTGGATCGGATGGGAGATGTGGCCGTGCTTTCCGACGAGTATACCATGCTGCTTGATTTCACCCCGCCGGATGTGCCGTGGCTGGAATCGGCTCAGGAAGACGGGCTGGCGCTGCGCGTGATTACGCAGGATACGGGCAGCGGACTTGACGCCGTTTCCTTTGACGGAGGGCAGACGTGGACACCCTGGCCTACGGAAGGAGAGGCCCCCTTGCTGACCGGCGAAGAGGGCGGCTATGTGGACGCCGGAAGAGTCGTCGTGCGGGACAAAGCCGGAAACACCGCGGCCAATGAGGAGATGTTCTTTTTCGGCGGAGATTGGGATTTTGATTTGGATCCCGGCCCCATTGGCGGAGGCGGCGGCGGATCCGGAAGCAAGCCGATCAAGCACGTCAAGGAGACCATGGATTACTCAAAGGCCAATTACAATGCGCTGGAGCTTGAGTTTGCGCAGGGACCGCAGACCGAGCTCATCGCGGGAGACACGCAGCTGAACATGGTGCTTCTTGGAGAAGAGGGGGATACAGCCCAGCCCTTTACCGCGCGCCTTGAAACCTGGCAGCGCTATGAGGACGTGAAGCCGAAGAGCCCCAACGCGCTTGTGCTCAGCGCCTGTCCTCCGCAGCCGGACGCCCTGAGCCATGCGCAGCAGGAACAGGGGGATCTGGTGACCTGGCGTTTTACAGGCGATGTGTATAAGCTGCTTTACAACAGCGGCGTGGATTTCCTGGTTCTGCTCAATGGAGATTATATGACGGCGATTCCCACGGAGGGCTTCACCGCCGGCACGCAGTATGCCAAGCTGAAGGCGGCCGGTGTGTCGACGCGCCGGTTTGACTATACGGTCAGCCAGGATGAGACGCTGCGGGAGACGGCGATCTCCGTCACCGTCGATGAAGAAACCTGGCTGCTTGAGGAAGACAGGGCGCAGCCCATGTATCGCTACAACGTGCTCATCGGCACGGACGACATGATGGAAAAACCCTTTGAAAGTTATCTCCCGGAAGAGGAGCCGTAACAGGGAGGCTTGCGGATGAAAAAGTCAGGATTTTTAACAGCGCTGGCGCTGACGCTGGCCATACCGGCCGGCGCCCTGGGCCAGGCTGCGTTCGCCGGAGAGGTGACGGCAGGCGATACGCACGTGATCGCCGCGCCTTACGGCGGGCTGGTTGAGGATGTGAGCGTGCGCGTGGGCGATGTTGTGAACATCGGGGATCCCATCGCCGTGCTGGAGACCACAAAATCCTACGCCATGACGGATGGCACGATCAGCGGTGTGTTTGCCAGGGAAGGGGATTCCGCAGAAGGAATCAAGGAGCGTTACGGAGCGCTGGTTTACATCGAGCCGATCAACCGCTTCACGCTCGCGTGCAGCACAGACAAGGCCTATAATTCCAGTGAAAACCGGTATATCCACATTGGAGAAACGGTGTATCTTTCCTGCACCAAAGACGGAAGCCATCAGGGGCGCGGCATCGTCACATCGCTTGACGAGGAAGACGAGCAGAAATATACCGTGGAAGTCACGGGCGGCGAATTCTACATGGGCGAGACGGTGAACGTCTACCGCGACAGCGAATACGCCCGCGAATCCCTCATCGGCCGGGGAACGGTGGGCCGCACGGCGCCTGTGGCCGTCAACGGCGAGGGCAGCGTGCTTCGCATGCATGTGCGCGCGGGCGACTTGGTGGAGCGCGGCGAACTGCTCTTTGAAACGGTCACCGGCACGCTCGACGGCCTCTATGCGCCGGATACTCAGGTGGTCAGCGATGTGCGCGGGGTTGTCGCCACGGTGGACGGCAGCAACGGCACGGCGGTTGAAAAGGGCGCCAAGATTGCCACCATCTATCCCGAGGACAACCTGCAGGTGAAAATGGTCATCTCCGAAGCCGATCTGATGGACGTGCAGGTGGGCGACAAGGTGGAGATCGAATTCAACTGGGACACACAGAGCGGCAAGGTCTTTGACGGAACCGTTTCCTCCATCTCCTATCTGAATGAGCGGGATGAGGAGGGCGTTTCGCAGGGCGCGGAATATGTCGCCTATCTGGATTTTACACCGGATGAAACCGTCCGCATTGGGATGACGGTGGTCGTCTACGTACAGTGAAGGACATCGGTGTCAACGCGCGCAAAAGCGCGGGAAAGGAAAGAAAGATGATGAAGAGAAGGATCTGTCTGTTTCTGGCGGCGTGCCTGCTGTGCACAGCTTCCATGGCGCTGGCGGCGGGCAACGTGACCATCGCCGTCCGGGGGCAGGATGGGTTTGACAGCTATATCTCCAGCATGTTTGTGTGGGGAGACCGGCTGCTGATGAGCTCTTATGACGGGCTGTATGCCTGGTCGCAGGAGGGCGGCCTGGTGGAGGTGGAAGGCTATCAGGAGCTGGACGCCATGCTCACCGGCACGCCGGAGGAGCCGGGAATCGTGGAGCTGGAAGAGGATCAGTACTGCTATCTGGACGCCCAGATTTTTGTGGTGGATAACAGGCTGTACCGCCTGGCCCAGATCAGCGGGGAAGATGGCAGCGAGCAGAGCCTGTTCGTTGAAATCGTGATCGGCGAGGATGGCGCCCTGTCCCTGGGCGAGGTTGTGG
The DNA here is from genome assembly GCA_018715105.1 of Candidatus Ventricola intestinavium. Lineage (GTDB taxonomy): Bacteria > Bacillota > Clostridia > Christensenellales > Aristaeellaceae > Ventricola > Ventricola intestinavium. The sequence goes on along the minus strand of DVMG01000255.1, from coordinate 12,124 downwards.
ATATGGGGGATTCGCTGCTGATCGATTATGGCGACGGCTATACCGGCTACCGCAGCTTCAACAACCCCTGTTCTTATGAAAACACCCTGTATGCGATCTCCTGGGGAGAAAACGCGCAGGAAATTGTGGCCATCGACATGGAAGCGGGCACGCTGGACGCCCTCTATCTGGATACCGATCGCGATATCCTCGGCCTTTCTCCGTTCACGGAGGGCAAGCTGCTGGTGATCGCGGCAGATTACACCACCGATCCGGTGGCCACGTTCCTCATGACCTATGATCTGGAGAGCGAGGAGCTCACCGATCTGGGCACCCTGCCCATGAAGGACTATCAAACGCCCAACGGGCTTTGCTATGACGAGGCGCGCGGGAAGATGTATTACGTGCTTGCCGGAAGCGTGTGGCGCATGGACGTGACGGAAGAAGGGCTGGGGGAGCCGGAGGAATTCGGCGACATGCCGCTTGAAATCTATTCCGACAGCAGCGCGGTGCTGATGGGAGATCTGTATATCCTCAGCAGCTATGAAGGCGTGGTCGGCCGTGATGTGACGCTTGACAAGCTGCCTGAACAACGCCTGCGTGTGGAAAACACGTCCTATATTGAGCCTATCCGCCAGGCTTATTATGCCTTTACCGATGCGCATCCGGAATACATGGTATCCATCTCCAACGGGGGCAGCACGGGCGATTTTGTGCAGGACATGATGAACCGTTCCGCCGAGGTGGACATCTATACCATCTCCAGCGAGGACAATGCGTTCAGCGCGCTGATGGAGCGCGGCTTTATGGCGGAGCTGGGCGGAAGCGAAAAGCTGACGGACTATGTTTCCACCCTGTATCCGGTCATCCGGTCTCTGGTCACGCGCGAGGAAGAGCTTTATGCCGTGCCGCTGGAGAGCTATGCGAGCGGCGGGCTGGCGATCAACACAAAGCTGCTGACCGAGAAATTCGGTTATACGCAGGAGGAAATCCCCACCACCTGGCCCCAGATGTTTGAGCTGCTTGCCGATCTGTCTTCCGGCAGGATGCAGGATGTGCCGGAAGCCACGCTGCTGAGCCCGGGTTATATTCAGCGCGACGCAAAGCAGCAGATCTTTTCCATGATGCTTCAGGATTATTTCCTGTGGCTGGATCAGAGCGAAGAGAACCTCATGCGCGGCAGCGAGGTGCTCATGGCCTGCTGCGAAGCGTTTGAAAAGATCGACTGGACGGGATTTGGCATGCCGGAAGAGTATGAGGATGACATGATGTGGGAATACCAGGAAGAAAACATCCTCATCGAGAGCTATTCGGTGGACATCAACTACTATTTCAGCGAAAACTTTGAGCCTGTGGCGCTGGCCATCGCCGAGGGCGAGGAGCCTCTCATGGGCCTGAATGTGACGATGGCGTTTGTCAACCCCTTCTCCGAGCACCGCGAGGCGGCGATCGAATATCTGGAGGCGGCGCTTGACTGCATGCAGCTGACCAGCCGCATGAACATGGATCCCACGCTCAATGACCCGGTGGAAAACGAATATTATGAGGAAAACATGAAGAGCATCGAGCAGAGCATCGCCGATATCCAGACCGCCATGGAGGAAACCGAGGATGAAGAACAGCGCGAGATGCTCAGCCAGAATCTGACGGACATGCAGACCTGGAAGGAAGAGTATGAAAAGACGGGCCGCTATGACGTTTCGGAAGAAGATATCGCCCGTTACCGTGCGTTTGGCGACGCGTTCGTTGTGCAGAAGGCGACCGTGTGGAGCACAGGGGCTTATGAGCAGGTGACGCAGTATCTGGACGGCGCGATGAATGCTCAGCAGCTGGCTTCCGAACTTGAAAAGACGCTGCAGATGCAGCGGCTGGAGGGCATCTGATCGCCCATGTTTGAAAAGAAGAAATCGGTCGTCTTCTTCCTGATGCCGGGGCTTTTGATGCTGATGGTGTTTTACATCGTGCCCTTTATCAGCGGCATCGGTTACAGCCTGACCGACGGCAGCTATAAAAACGAGTTTGTGGGCGTGCAGAACTACGTCAGCCTCTGGCAGAACAGCATGTTCCAGCTCGGCCTGAAAAACACCATGCAGCTCTCGCTCATCTGTGCGCCGCTGCTGTGGGTGCTCTCGTTTCTGCTGGCGTCGGCTTTGGCGGCGATCAAGCCCTATGGCGGTTTTTTCCGCTCCAGTGTGCTGATGCCGTATCTGGCGCCGTCATCGGCCATTTTGCTGGTGTGGCTGGTTGTCTTTGACTTCGGCGGCCCAGTCAACCGCGTGCTGGAGGGCATGGGCATGCAGCGCGTGATGTGGCTGACAAGCGGCGCGCTGCGCGTGCCGGTGGTGCTCATGTTCCTGTGGAAGAACCTGGGATTTTGCCTGGTCATCTTCCTGGCGGCGCTTCAGGCGATCCCTCAGCCGCTATATGAGTATGCCGAACTGGAGGGCGCGGGATTTGCCACCCGCGCCTTCCGCATCACGTTGCCGCTGATCACGCCCTCGGCCTTTCTGGTGTTTGTGCTGGCGTGGATCAATGCGTTTAAAATCTTTAAAGAGGTCTATTTCATTGCCGGCGCATACCCGGATTATTCCGTTTATACCCTGCAAAACTACATGAACAACATGTTCGAAAAGCTCAATTACCAGAACGTCACCGCCGCTGCTTATTCCTTCGGCCTGATCGTCTTTGCGATCTTCGGCCTGCTGTTTTTCATTCAGCGCCGGGCGGCGCGCGGGCTGACCTGAGGAGGGCGCATGAACAGAAGACATCTGAAATCCCGGCATGTGCTCGTCCGGCTGCTTTTGAGCCTGCTGGCGGCCGTCATCCTGCTTCCGGTGGTGATGACGGTGCTGTATTCCTTCTTTTCGCCCAGCGAGATCAAGGCTTTTATGCAGACACGCGGCAGCTACGACGCGCAGAGCCTGATGGAGATCAAGCTCGCGCCGGACATGTTTTCGCTCAGCCAGTATTACAACATCCTCATTGAGGATATGAGCATCCTTCGCTATTTTGTCAATTCAGCCATGTATGCCTGCGCGATCCTGCTGGGGCAGGCGCTGATCATCCCCATGCTGGCCTATGCGCTCTCCCGCTTTCGCTTTCCCGGCAGGGACGCGCTGTTTTTCGTGGTCATCATGCTGATGCTGCTGCCGTTTCAGGTCACGATGGTGCCCAATGTGCTCACACTGCGCACGTTGGGGCTGCTTGACAGCGTGTGGGCCATCATCCTGCCGATGACCGTGGCGCCGTTTTACATCTTTCTGCTCCGGCAGTACATGGTGGGCCTGCCGGGGGAGATGATCGAGGCCGCGCAGATCGACGGCGCGGGCACGATGCGCTGCTTCATTCATGTGGTGCTGCCGGTATCCCGCCCGATTCTTGGCGCGGCGGCAGCCCTGTCCTTTGCCGATTGCTGGAATCTGGTGGAGCAGCCGCTCACCTACCTGACCACGCGCACGGATCTGTATCCGCTCTCGGTGGTCTTCAACCAGCTGACACAGGAAAGCACGGGCGTGGAATTTGCCGGCGCGGCGCTGTATACGCTGCCTGCGCTGCTGATCTACCTGTTTTTCCAGAGCGATATTCTGGAGGGCGTGCAGCTGACAGAGCTTAAGTAGAGCGCCGCGCTGCGGGGCCGAGGAAGAGAAAATGCGCTCCGCATGCCCTCGTTCGTTTTTATTTCATAAAAGGATGACAAGGAAGAGAAAGCCATGAAAAAATGGGCCATCAAGGGACTTGTGACGCTGGCGGCTGTCGTTGCGCTGTGCATGTTCTTTTCCGGCACGATCAAAACCATCTCGACCGCGAAGGTCAAGCTGGTGACGGCCAGACAGGGCAGGCTGGAGGAGGAAGTCAAGCTCAGCGGGCAGCTCACGTTTCCCCAGACGGAGGAAATCAAGCTTGCCGGCCTGGAAGGTGATCAAAGCGTCACCATTACGCGTGTGCGTGTGGCCAAAGGCCGCCATGTGAAAGAAGGAGATGTGCTCTTTGAGGCGGAGGTTTCCGGTTATGAGAGCGCCATGCAAACCCTGCGGGATGAATACAACGCGGCGCAGAAGGAATTGCTTGATCTGGAGCGCAAAAACGGAGAACTGCGCCTGAAGCGCACCGAGGAAATCTGGATAGAGGCATACGACGCGCTGACGGCGGCCAAAGGCGCCCTGATGGACGCGCAGACTCGCCTGGAAGTCGCGGCGAAGCTGGCGGGGGTGACCCTGGAAGACGGCGAGCTGCCCGCGGACACGCAGGATGAAAATCTGCTGGCGCTCGCCGAAGCCGTGCAGAAGGCCGGCGAGGAGGAGGAGGCCGCTCAGAGCGCCTTTACCAGCGCCAACCGTCTGGGCATCAGCGAGGATGTGGTCACGTATGTGACCACCAGCCGCGAGCAGACCCGCAAGCTCGAGGAGACCCAGGAGAAGATTGCCGCGCTGACCGTGCTTTATGAGACGGCGAGAGAAGTAACCGCGCCCCATGACGGCTATATTGTGGAGATCCACGTCAAGGCGGGGGACAGCTATGACGGAAAGGCGGCGGCCGTCACCATGAGCGCAGAGGATACGGATCCCGTACTGCGGGCCGATACCAGCAGCATGGAGCGCAGGATCGAGGAAGGGACGCAGATCACCATAGAGCGCAGCAACGGCCGGGCGCTCAGCAAGAAAGTCACGGGAACGGGTGTCGATGAGGAAGGCAAGAATTACGTGGATGTGGCGCTTTCGGACAAGGATATCACCAACCTGGGCGGCGGCGCGGCGCTTTTGAATGAAGCGGTTGAGATGGCGGCCAGCTATCGCGCGGGCTCTTCCACCACGCTTTTGCCGACCAGCGCCGTACGCGGCAGCGGGGACAGCCGCTATGTCTACGTCGTCAATGAGGAGAGCAATGCGCTGGGCGAACGTGTGCTCAAGGTGACCAAGCGGGATGTCAAGGTGCTCGCGGAGGTGGGCAGCACCGTCTCCATCGAGGACGACCTGAGCCGCCAGCGCGTGGCCTATATGGAAGACAGAGCGATCTCCGACGGATCCGAAGTGATGGTATACGCGGAATGATTGGCCTGATCAAGCAAAGGGGGACGGCCCAGGTGCGCCGTCCCAAGATCCGGAGGAGGGCATGATGGAGAAGAGAAAGCATCGAGGGATGCTGATCCTTTTGCTGGGCGGCGTGCTGATGCTGCTGGGCGCCTGCCTGCTTGCCGGCATGGACAACCTGATGCAGTACGTGATGCCCGCGCCCGCCTCCACGCAGGAAGGCGGGGAGCTGGAGGCGCTGTATGAAGAGGGGCAAAAGCAGCTTGAGGCCATGGCGGATGCGCTTTTTTCCGGAGCCATCGGCGCGCGCAAACAGAGCGTCAATCTGGCTGCGGAGAATGGCCAAAGCGTGCAGGCCGCGCTGTATGCGGTGGGCGTTGGATATTTCGATGTGCTGCATGAGACGCTGCAAAACGGCCGCCTGATCAGCGAGATGGATATTGAGAAGGCGCAGGACGTGATTGTCCTTGACGAGAGCGCTGCGCTGACGCTTTTTGCCGGGGATGATCCGGTTGGAGGCCGTGTGACGCTGGAGGGCCAGGAATACGAGGTGGCGGGCGTGATCCGGGGAGGCCGCAGGATCGGAGAGCTGGATGAGCATATTGCCTATATCCCCATCACCGCGGCCAGCCGCCATGCACTCGCCATGCAGACGGTAGAGGTGACCGCGCACGGCACGGATCTGGTTGCCTCCGCTATTCAGATGGAGGATACGCTTTCCAGCTGGCGTCCGGGCGGCAGTTTTTACAGCTTTGGCAAACGGGCGCTGGGGGCGGTGATGCCGCTGCGCTGGGTTCTCCTGATTGGGGGCGGGCTGGTGCTGCTGAGCCTGCTTGCGCGGCTCAATGCCTTTACATGGGGACGTGTCTGCCTCTATGCCGACCGGCTCAAGACGCGCTATGCGCGCGACATGCTCGGGGGCATGGCGGCCAGCCTGGCCGTCTGCCTGCTGGGCTATGCGCTGCTGGCCGGGGCCACCTTTCTGCTGGCGCGCTTTTCCATTCAGCCGCTTTATGTGTTTACCGAGTGGGTGCCGGAAGTGGTGGTGGAGCTGTCCTCCTTAAACGACCGCTTCTGGTCGCTTAACAACCTGAATGCGTCAGCCGTGCGCTGCGTCAGCCGTTTTTCCGTCCGCCAGGAACTGGGACAGGGGCTGTTCCGGTGGGGGATGATGGCCGCGCTGCTGGGCGCCGCGCTTTATGGGATCCCCTGGCTCAACCGGCGTGTGAGAATGCCGAAAATGAACAGAGAGCATTGAAACGGCTGCGTCTTGATTCGGTTAAAATGCAAACAGACACAGGCACCGCTTTTCCCTGCCCTGCAAAGGAGGAAAAGCGGCGCCTGTGTCTGTTGATAAAAGCGTTTTCCTTCCCCCCTTGAAGGGGAAGAAAGGATTTAAAGCAAACGCCGGAAGCGCATGATGGACGCAAGCAGCTGCCCGGATGCATCCTGTCGTGCGGCCTTTACTTCGCCAGCGTGCCCATTGGATCCCAAGGCTCCAGAACGATGGGCTCCTGCGTGGCCAGACCGGCCAGATCGCCCAGATATTCCTTTTCGACGGCGGCCTGATAGACATACTGGTCAAACCAGCTGTCCGAGCAGACGTAATAGCCCTTTTCGCCGTTCTTTTCGCCCCAGCTGTTTTCGATCTTCCAGCGGGTGGGCCGGCCGTTTTCCAGGTTTACCCCGGTGAGAACCATGGCATGATTCATGGCAGAGAGGCCGTAATCAAGCGCATCTTCCTTGCTCATGGAAAGATCAAGGCCGGTGAGCAGGCCAAAGTCAAAGGACTGATCATCCCAGATGCCCATCTCGCGTTCCCCGAAGTGGCCCACGTCGCTGCCAAACCAGACCACCTTGCCATCGCGCAGCTGCGCGATGATGGCGGCCTTGAATTCATCCATCGTCAGGTTCAGATGCCGGATGGGCCTGCCGCCGACCACGTTGCCCAGATAGCGGATGGTGAACGTTTTGTGGAAAGGCTTATCCCGGGTCGGCGCATGAATGATGCTGACCGTCTGCTCCAGCAGATCGCCGATATACCGCTCGGCAAAAGTGAGCGGTGTCAGACGCTTTTCAACATGATAGACGCCGTCTCTGTCTACATACTCAAAGTCGAAGGATTGGGGCGGCTCGCCGTAACAGCTGCACAGGAAGCCGTATATACGATCCAGCACGCGGATCTTTTCCTGCTGAAGGGCTTCTTCGCCCTCGCCCGCCGCCGCCATAGCCCGAAGCCTGGCCGCGCTCACCTTGAGCGCGCGGTTGAGCTGCGCGTTCATCGCGCGGGTGTTGCCGGTTTGCTGCGTTTCACCAAACACATCCTTGGGAAGGATGCCGTATTTGCGCACGATGTTCACAAACATGTCCCACTGGCCGCCGTCATGCACGCCTGTGGAGAGAATGTGGGCGACGGTGCGATCGTCTGTGGGCAGCGATGCGGTTTCCAGAATGCTCTCAAGGAAGTAATTGGCCCGCTCAAATTTATCGCAGAGTGCGAGATAGCTCTGCGAAAGCTCGAACTTTTCCAGATTGCGCGCCGCAGCGATCCGTTCACGCAGCACATTGGCCGCGGCGAAAAGCCAGCAGCGGCCGCTGGATTTCTGGTCGGTGGCGGCCATGGTGGGGATTTCAATGGAAAACTTCTGGCACATGGCGTAAGCGCCCTTTGCATTAAAGGCCACGCTGTTCAGCTCGCTTTTGGAAAGCGCCAGGGTAGCCAGCCTGCGCTGAGGATCCTGCTGATAGTGGGCGCTGAAATCGCTCAGATGCTTGTCTGTAAGGGGATGCATGAGATGACCTTCCTTTCCGGCGTATGCGGCCTATATGACGGTATCAAAAACCTCTCCTGCACAGTGTAGCGCGAAAGGAGAGGATTGTCAATGCAAAATGCAGGGTGAAGCGGCGTGTTCCTGAAGAGCAGGGAGAAGAACCTCAAAGAAGACGGGACGATTTCCACGTTGGGGACGGCATAAAACGCCGGTGCGCCGCGCACGAATGCGCGGCGCACCGCAAAAGGGGAAGGAGCAGCCGGCTCCTTACTGAATCGAGAGCACTTTGTAATCCCGATCGGTGATGGCCTTTGCAAGCACAGCGTCCTCCACCGGCTTTGAAAGCGTTACCACGGCGATGCCCGTCTCGTGGCTCACCTGCGCGCCGGTCACACCGTCCACGGCCTCCAGCGCCTTTTTGACGGTTGCCTCGCAGTGACCGCACATCATGCCCTCAATTTTCATCGTCTTTTCCATGGTCTTTTCCTCCTTATGCTTTTTGGATTTGATTTTTTTATCTTTTCCTGCGTCATGCAGTTTGAAAAGATTCAGCCGCAGGGCGTTTGTCACCACGCAGAAGCTCGACAGGCTCATGGCTGCCGCGCCGAACATGGGGCTGAGCGTCAGACCAAAGAGCGGATACCACACGCCGGCCGCCAGCGGGATGCCGATGACGTTGTAGAAGAATGCCCAGAACAGGTTTTCATGGATGTTGCGAAGCGTTGCGCGGCTCAGCCGGATGGCCGCCGGCACATCGGTGAGCCGGCTTTTCATCAGCACTACATCCGCCGCGTCAATGGCCACATCCGTGCCCGCGCCGATGGCGATGCCGATATCCGCGCGGGTGAGCGCAGGCGCATCGTTGATGCCGTCGCCGACCATGGCAACGCGGCCCTTGCGGCTGAGCTCCCGGATGACGCTTTCCTTGCCGTCGGGCAGAACTCCGGCGATGACCTCATCCACGCCTGCCTGACGGCCGATGGCCCGAGCCGTGCGCTCGTTATCGCCGGTGAGCATGACCACGCGGATGCCCATGTTCTGCAGCTCGCGAATGGCCTGAGGGCTTTCTTCCTTGATGACATCCGCCACGGCAATCACGCCAAGCAGCGCATGACCGTGCGCGAAAAACAGCGGCGTTTTGCCGGCGCCGGCCAGGGCTTCTGCCTGCGTGCGCAGGCTGTCCGGCACGGGGACGCGCGTGGAGATGAAGGCCGCGTTGCCGCCGCAGAGCGATTCGCCTTCCAGCATGGCGCTCAGGCCATTGCCGGGCAGCGCCTGAAAACCCGTCACATCGGCGGGAGAAATCCCTTCCTCCTGTGCGCGCAGCATGACGGCACGCGCCAGCGGGTGTTCGCTCCGGCGCTCAAGCGCGGCGGCCCATGTGAGCAGCGAACGCTCCGTCACGCCGGGACAGGGGAGCAGATCCGTCACCCGAGGTTCGCCTTTTGTGATCGTGCCGGTTTTATCCAGCGCGACGATCTCCGTCTTTCCGGTTTCTTCCAGCGAAACGGCCGTCTTAAACAGAATGCCGTGTTTGGCGCCCATGCCGTTGCCGACCATAATGGCCACGGGCGTGGCCAGGCCCAGCGCGCACGGGCAGCTGATCACCAACACGGAGATGCCGCGAGAGAGCGCAAAGCCGATGCTCTGGCCGGCCAGCAGCCAGACTGCCGTCGTCACCACTGCGAGGATGATGACTACCGGCACAAACACGCCGGAAACCCTGTCGGCCACTTTGGCGATCGGGGCTTTGGTCGCCGCGGCATCGGAAACCATCTGGATGATCTGGGAAAGCGTGGTATCCTCGCCCACGCGTGTGGCTTCACAGCGCAGAAAGCCGGACTGGTTGACCGTTGCGGCGGAGACGGCATCCCCTTCCGCCTTATCCACGGGGATGCTTTCGCCGGTCAGCGCCGATTCATTGACCGCGCTGGAACCTTCCAGCACCACGCCGTCCACCGGAATGTTTTCGCCCGGACGAACGGTGAAGATATCCCCGCGCCGCACCTGCTCGATGGGGACAGTGACCTCCTGCCCATCGCGCAGGAGCGTGGCCGTCTTCGGGGAGAGTTTCATCAGGCTCTTGAGCGCGTCGGTGGTCTTGCCCTTGGAGCGGGCTTCCAGCATTTTGCCCACGGTGATGAGCGCCAGAATCATGGCCGCAGATTCAAAATAGAATTCGTGCATGTAGCGCATGACGCCGGCCATGTCGCCGCGCATCTGCGCATCGGTCATGGCATAGAGCGCGTAGGTGCTGTAAAGGAACGAGGCGCCCGCCCCCAGCGCAACCAGCGTGTCCATATTGGGGGCGCCGTGCATCAGTCCCTTCAGGCCGCTGACAAAGAAACGCTGATTGATCACCATGATGATGACCGTGAGCAGCAGCTGGGTAAGGCCCATGGCCACGTGGTTTTCCGCCAGGAAGGCCGGAAGCGGCCAGCCCCACATCATATGGCCCATCGAGATATACATCAGCACGGCCAGAAAGCCGACGGACGCGATGAGCCGGCGCCGCAGGCGCGGCGTTTCGTGATCGGCAAGTGCGTCTTCGTCCGGGGAGGAAGACGCCGCCGGCCCCTTTGCGCCCTTCACGGATGCGCCGTAGCCAGCCGCCTCCACAGCGGCGATCACCGCCTCCGGCGCAGCGCTGCCTTCCACGCCCATGGAGTTGGTCAGCAGGCTGACCGAGCAGCTCGTCACGCCCGGAACGGCGCTGACGGCCTTTTCCACACGGGCGCTGCATGCGGCGCAGCTCATGCCCGTGACATTGAATTGTTCCACACAGAATCCCTCCTCCATATACGGTGAGCAAAACCAGGGCCGAAAGCCTCTGCCGGCCCAAACAGGCGCACACGGCGCGGCTGTCATCGCATCAGCTTCTGCAGGGTGGTCACCAGTTCGTCGATCGTTTCATCCCGGCCCTCCCGGATGTCGCGGGCCACGCATGTGCGGATGTGGTTGGCCAGCAGCACCTTGGTAAAGCTGCCCAGGGCGGCATTGGCCGCGGCCACCTGCGTGAGGATATCCGGGCAGTAGGCGCCTTTTTCGACCATGCCGCGGATGCCGCGGATCTGTCCTTCGATGCGGCTCAGACGGTTGAGAAGATCGCGGATTTCCTGATCAGACCGCGCCTTTTTGCGGTGCGAACAGCACAGGGCATCGCCCTTTGCCGGAGACAGGACGGTTTCATCCATTTTTCCTCACCTCGCTTACAGGAATGATTATATACCCCATAGGGGTATTTTGCAAGCGGTTTGGACGAGAAAACACGACAATATTTTGCATTAGTTTTTGGCATCGTATTCGGCCGGAAGAGCCCATGCCAAAGGAGGCGAGGAGACGGCCGCCAGTGTGCATGCCGGGAGAACCCGGGGAAGAAAGCCAAAAACAACTTCCGTAAAGAAAATGAAGTTTTTTAAATTCAATATTTAATTATCTTCTGAATTTTACGAAATAAAGAGTTGATTTGCAGGAAATGAATGATTGACATGTAAAAATTGCAGAAAATCCCTTGACGAACCACGGAAAAAGGGCTATACTTTCGCCTGTCACAGGGGGGAGCCCCGGCGCGGGCGCGCCGGGGTTTCCCGATTCCGACAAACGCCGCTTGTGCGGCACAGGATGGGAGAGGGTTTGAATGAAGCATGTCCCCGAGCTGTTTGGCAGCATGGTGTTTAACGAGGCCGTCATGAAGGAAAGGCTGCCCAGGGATGTTTATCAGGCGCTGAGGCTGACAATCCGCAAGGGCACGGCCCTTGACGAGCAGATCGCCGGTGTGGTCGCCAACGCGATGAAGGATTGGGCCATTGAAAAAGGGGCCACGCATTTTACGCACTGGTTTCAGCCGATGACGGGAATCACGGCGGAAAAGCACGATGCGTTTATCTCCCCGTGTTCGGATGGCACGGTGATCATGGAGTTTTCCGGCAAGGAGCTGATCAAGGGCGAGCCGGATGCCTCCTCCTTTCCTTCCGGAGGGCTGCGCGCCACGTTTGAGGCGCGCGGCTACACCGCGTGGGATCCGACCAGCTATGCGTTTATCAAGGATGATACGCTGTGCATCCCCACGGCGTTTTGCTCCTACACGGGCGAGATTCTGGATAAGAAGACGCCGCTGCTGCGCTCTATGGAGGCCGTAAGCCGCCAGGCATGCCGGGTCTTGAAGCTCTTTGGCAAAGAGGTTGCGCGCGTGACCACCACCGTGGGACCGGAGCAGGAGTACTTCCTCATCGACAAGGAGGATTACAGACGCCGGCCGGATCTCATTTTGACCGGCCGCACGCTCTTTGGCGCGAGGCCGCCCAAGGGACAGGAGCTGGAAGATCACTACTTCGGCTCCATCCGCCC
>DVMG01000254.1 GCA_018715105.1 Candidatus Ventricola intestinavium | reverse complement strand
AAAGACCGGAAGCTGACACAGGAAGAGCTTAGCTTCAAACTGGCCATTGATGTTCAAACGATGTCAAACATCGAAAGAGGCGTAACCGGCATAAAGACGATAACTCTTTATCGCCTTTGCAGAGAACTCTCCCTCTCCAGCGACGCCATTGTTTTCGGGGAACGAAGCCGGAATGAGACCGGCGACCTGGCCGGGCGGCTGCGCGGGCTGACGCAGGAGCAGTTTCATGCCGTGCAGGAGCTGGCAGGCAGGGCGATTGACACGTTTGGGATGCTGAGACGATGAAGGACGAGCAAGAACTGGAGCGCGAAAAGCGGGAGTTTCGCACCCGCATCGGGGACCGGATCCGCATCGCCAGGGAGCGGGCGGGGCTCTCGCAGGAGGAATTCGGCAGGCTGGTTTCTCTGCAGAAGATGAGCGTATCCGCCATTGAGCGCGGCATCGCGAGCATCAGCCTGCCCACACTCCGGCGGATCTGCGAAAAGCTGAGCATCCCCAGCGATTTCATCCTCTTCGGGGATGAGGGAATGGACGATGTGCAGTATCTGGTCCGAAGGCTTGAGTGCCTGCCGCCGGAAGACTTTGAGCAGGTGGAGCGGCTGCTTGACTATGCCCTTCGCCTCTGTGAAAAACAGGATTGAAGGCCGCGCGGCGGCAACGCAAACAGACGGAGCATTCTCCCCCACGGGGGCGAAAACTCCGTCTGTTTTTTGATGCGGAAGGAGGGCCTGCTTCCGGCCCCCCATCCTGCGGGCGGCCTGCGCCGCAGGGGCTCACTGTTCCGCGATGATTTTTTTCAGATCCGCGATTGAGGCCTTCATATCCTGGGAGGTGTCAAGCAGCTTGGTGACCTTCTCGCACGAGTTGATGATGGTGGAATGGTCGCGGCCAAAGGCATCCCCGATGCGCGGCAGGCTCAGCCCCGTCATCTCGCGCGTGAGATAGACGGCCACGTGGCGCGCCAGGGCGATCTCCTTCTTGCGGGAATCGCCGCGCAGCACCTCCGGGCTGAGGCTGTAGTAGTCGGCCACGCAGTCGATGATGGAATCGGGCGTGACCCGCTTGGGATCGCGCACCACGGCGATGTCGTGCAGCGCGTGGGCGATGACCTCCTCGTCGATCTCGCAGCGGTTGAGCCGGGCATAGGCGTTCACGCGGGTGAGGGAACCCTCCAGCTCGCGGATGTTGCTCTCGATGCGCCCGGCGATGAGCTCCAGCATGTCGTCGCCGATCTCGATGCCCTCGTTTTCGGCCTTTTTGCGCAGGATGGCGATGCGGGTATCGAAGTCCGGCTTCTGGATATCCGCAATCAGGCCCCATTCAAAGCGGGAGCGCAGCCGCTCTTCCAGCCTTGCGATTTCGCGCGGCGGCTTATCCGAGGAAATGATGATCTGCTTGCCCGCGCTGTGCAGCGCGTTGAACGTGTGGAAAAACTCCTCCTGCGTGGAATCGCGCCCGGCGATGAACTGGATATCGTCGAGCATCAGCACATCCACGTTGCGGAACCGGTTGCGGAATTCCACGTTCTTGTTGTTCTTGATGGCGGAAACGAGCTCGTTGGTGAACATCTCGCTGGGCAGGTAGAGCATATGCATGCTGGGAAAATGCTCCTGGATGAAGTGGCCGATGGCGTGCATCAGGTGCGTTTTGCCAAGGCCCACGCCGCCATAGAGGAAAAGCGGGTTGTAGGCGACGCCCGGCGCCTCGGCCACCGCCAGGGAGGCCGCGTGCGCAAACCGGTTGGAGGAGCCGACCACGAACGTCTCAAACGTCGATTTGGGGTTGAACATGTTGATCCCCTTCATCGCCGGCTGATCCTCTTTGCGCTGGCGCTCCTGCCACTCGATGCGCTCCTTGACGCTCATCAGCTCGATGGTCATCTCCCGGCCCACCACCTGGCTCACCGCCTCGGTCATCATGGACAGATAGCGGGCGCGGATGGTCTTCTCGTTGAAATCGCTGATGACTTCCAGCGCCAGCTTGTCGTCGACGCAGTAGACCGGCTTGAGCGGCTGATCGATCCAGGTGGTATAGGAGACGTTGGCCAGCTCCTCGCGCAGCAGCGCCTTCGCCTTATTCCAAATTTCCACATGATCCATGATGGACCCCTCCGTATCCTTCGCGGGATGTGCGCCGTTTCTTCCACATTTCCTCCACATGTACCTGTGGAAAGCCTGTGGATATCCACAGGGCTTTCCACAGGCTGTTGAAAAACAGGCCCGATCTGTGGATAACTTTTCTCGGCATCGTTCCTATCATATCAAAAAAAAGCCCTGCATTCAAGGCTTTTTTGGCAGATGTTTTCATGGGAAATATGCAGGTTGTCCACAGGCTGTCTGCTGAGGAAAAAGGGTTATCCACAATATCCTGTGGTAGGGGCGGGGCGAGGGGCACAAGTTCTGGTTTTGGCCGGTGCAGAATCCGTCATTTTTTTGCCGGATGTTGCCGGAAGCGGTCAAAACAAAATTTGCACAAATCCGACGCCATGCGTGTGCTTTTGCTCACAGATAGCCGCCATCCACGCCCAGCACCTGGCCCGTGAGGAAGGAAGCATCGTCCGAAAGCAGGAACGCGCAGGCCGCCGCCACATCCTCCGGGGTGCCCAGACGGCCCAGGGGCGTTTCCTGCGCCAGCATATCCCGGGTCTGCTGGGAATGCCCGGCCATCATGGGGGTATCGATGACGCCCGGCGCGAGGCAGTTGACCCGCACGCCGCTGGGGCCCAGCTCCTTGGCCAGTGCGCGGCTCAGGCCGATGAGCGCCGCCTTGCTCGCGGAGTAGGCCGCCTCGCAGGAGGCGCCCACGCGCCCCCACATGCTTGACACCGTGACGATGCTTCCGCGCCCGCGCGAAACCATGCCGGGCACCAGCTCCCGGCACATGTAAAACGCAGAGGAGACGTTGACCTCCATCACCTCGTGCCACTGTTCGTCGGTCATGTCGCACAAAAGCCCCGTGTGGGCGACGCCCGCGCAGAGCACGAGCGCATCCACCCGGTGATACAGCGCGAGCACATCGCCGCACAGGGCGCGCACCTGCCCGCTGTCCCTCAAATCGCCGCGCAGGGCGTGGGCGTCGAGCCCCTGTGCGCACAGCGCCTGCGCCAACGCCTGCGCGCGCGCAAAGCCGCGGTGGCCGTGCATAAGCACGGTGTATCCCTCGCGCGCCAGCCTTTGTGCGCATGCCGCGCCGATGCCGCCCGACGCGCCGGTGATCAGCGCGATTTTTGATGCCATAAGCGCCCCTCCCCCGCTTGACGGATGGCCCGCCAGCGGTTATCATCAATCTGTCTTCTCTCTATATCTTAACGGAAAAACGGGGAGGTTGCAAGCCATGGCATTGCAGATTTACTGCGGCAAGGGATTTGACACACAGAAGGCAGAGCGCTTTTTTAAGGAGCGGCGCATCACCTATCAGCGCGTGGATGTGCTTCGGTATGGGATCGGCAGGCGCGAGCTGCAAAGCGTTGCCGCCGCCGTGGGCCTTGAAGCGCTGGCGGACAGGGAGAGCAAGGCTTTTCGCGAGAGCGTGATCGCCTATACGCAGAACAGGGATGCGTTTTTGGACGGTCTCCTGGAAAAGCCGCAGCTTTTGCGCCTGCCCATCGTCCGCTGCGGAAAGCTGGCCACCGTGGGGGTCTGCCCCGATGTGTGGGCGGCGTGGATTGCCGCCGGCGCGGTCAGGTGAGCGCGATGCGCGCGGGCGGCGGAAGGCCGCCTTCCGCCGCCCGGCCCATGTTGAAGACGGGCAGACCCTTGTGCTATAATGCAGACAGCAGACCCTGCCTGAGGGAAACGCGGCCTGAGCCCCGCCGGATGAAGGCGCGGCCGGAGACCCGCTTTGCAGGAAAATTCCATCTGGACCCCCATGAAGGAACGGTGAGGAGACGCATATGAACAGGGAAATCAAAATTGCCGTGGCCGGCACGGGCTACGTGGGCCTTTCCATCGCCACGCTGCTCTCCCAGCACCATGATGTCACGGCGGTGGACATCGTGCCGGAGAAGGTGGCGCTCATCAACGCGCGCAAATCCCCCATTCAGGACAGTGAAATCGAGGAATATCTGACAAACAGGCCGCTGCGCCTGCGTGCGACGCTCTGCGCGCGGGAGGCGTATGCAGACGCGGATTTCGTGGTCATCGCCGCGCCGACCAATTACGATTCCAAGCTCAATCACTTTGATACATCCGCCGTCGACGATGTCATCCGCCTGGTGCGGGAGGCCAATCCTCAGGCGGTCATCGTGATCAAATCCACCGTGCCGGTGGGCTTTACGCGCCATGCGTACGAACGATTCGGCACGCGCAACATCCTCTTCAGCCCGGAGTTCCTGCGGGAGAGCCGCGCGCTGTACGATAATCTGTATCCAAGCCGCATCATCGTGGGCGCCGACCCCGATGATCCGCATCTTCTTGAAGCGGCGCGCACATTTGCCGGCCTGCTCGCCGAGGGCGCGGTCAAAAAGGATGTGGAAACGCTCATCATGGGAAGCACGGAGGCAGAGGCGGTCAAGCTGTTTGCCAACACGTATCTGGCGCTTCGCGTGAGCTTTTTCAACGAGCTGGACACCTATGCGGAGCTCAAGGGCCTGAACACCCGCCAGATCATCGACGGCGTGTGCCTGGATCCCCGCATCGGCGCTCACTACAACAATCCGTCCTTTGGGTACGGCGGCTATTGCCTGCCCAAGGACACCAAGCAGCTGCTGGCCAATTACCAGGATGTGCCGCAGAATCTGATTCACGCCATTGTTGAATCCAACCGAACGCGCAAGGACTTCATCGCCGAGCGCGTGCTGCGCATGGCTGCACAGGGGCGGGCCGGGCAGCGCCCGGCCGTCATCGGCGTATACCGGCTGACGATGAAATCCAACTCCGATAATTTCCGCCAGAGCAGCATACAGGGCGTGATGAAGCGAATCCGCGCGCGCGGCGCGCAGGTGATCGTCTACGAGCCGACGCTGACGGACGGAGGCGAATTTTTCGGCTGCGAGGTGGTGAAGGATCTGGCCGCGTTTAAATGCCGGAGCGATGTGATCCTTGCCAACCGGTATGATTCCTGCCTGGACGATGTGAAGGAGCGCGTCTATACGCGCGATCTCTTCAGGCGGGATTGACCGCCGCAAAGGCCGGAGAAGAGCCGGGAAATAAATGGAAGTCATGGGATCGGGAAGACGCCCGCAGTCAGGCGTTTTCCTGATTTTTTTCATGCTCTGCGCTTTTTTCAGAATCCCGCCCCTGTCTTTCGGCCGGGATCGTTGACGCTCTCCGGACCGCATGCTATAATAACTGAAAGTTAAAAAAGGGACGGACGCCGCCTTTCAGCCGGATGCCTGCGGGAATGCTGACCATGCAGGGAAGGAGCCCCTCCGTATGCGGCGCCTTTTCAAAAACGCATGTTTGCCCAGAGGCATGAAAGAAAGCCGCGCGGCGCCCGGCTTTGTCAGGAGCACACGAGCGATGAAAATACTGCTTACCGGAATCCTGCCGCCGTTTATTCCCACGATTGCCGCCCGGCTTATGCGGGGTGGGCATCAGGTGTCCGTGATGGGCCCGTTTGCCGGGGCGGACAGGCTTGCCCATGATGTGAAATACCAGGACGTGCACCCCAATCACCCGGACGCGCTGCGGCTGATCGAGGCGTCCGGCTATGAGGCGGTGCTGTTTTTCTTTGCGTGCCAGTGTGAGGCTGCGGGGGAATACGGCTGTGTGCAGGGCGCCATGCTCGACGCGCTGTATGCCATGCTGGGCCGGTGCGGCCGAAGCGGCGTGAAGCGCTTTGTGCTCCTCACGGACCGCCGTGTGTTCGGCGATGCTCAGGAAGGAAGGGAGGATGAAACCCCCTTTCCGGATACACCCACGGGCGTGGTGATCAAGGCGGCGGAGGATTGCCTTGCCCACGGCACGCCGGAAGGAATGGACACGCTGCTCGTGCGTGTGACAAGCCCCTATGAGCCGGGGGATTGCAGCAGCTTTTTTGCGCGGGCGGCGGCCTGCGCGGCCGGGAAGAGGCCGCTTGTGCTCAGCGGAAGCCGGCAGACGCCGTGCGACTTTGTGCATGCGGATGACCTGGCGGCTTTCCTGGATTTTGCGCTGGGCGACAATCTGAGCGGTGTGGCGCATGTGTTTTACGGCAGGCCCTGCACATATGGCGAGGTGGAGAACCTGCTGCACCGGTATTATCCGCAGCTGGAATGCACCTACGCGGGCGGCGGCCGGGCGGGCACGCTGATGGGCACGGCCATGCGCCGGGTAGACTGGGTGCCGCGCCATGACTTTTCCCGCGAACTTGACACGCTTTTTGAAAAAAAGATGCGGCCAATCCCTGCCTCGCACGGGGAAAAGCGGCAAAGCCGCCTGAGCCGCCTGCTGCGCGGGCTGCTTCCCTGGGCGGAGCTGCTGCTCATGGCGCTGCTGACTCTGGCGGCGGAAGACGCCGCGAGGGAAAACGCCCTTTTCAGCGTGGTGGATTACCGGCTGCTTTTTGTGGCGATCATGGGCAACGTGCACGGCATCCGCTTCGGTGTGCTCGCCGCGCTGCTTGCCTGCGTGCATTACGCCCTTGCCTGGACCAGCCAGGGGCAGGAGCTGTACATGCTTTTGTACAATGCCGATCACTGGCTGCCCTTGGGATGCTATATGCTCTGCGGCGCGCTGTTTGGCTATCTGCACGATAAGGGGCGCGAACAGCTGGCCATGTCCGTGCGGGAGCGGAAGGAGCTGGAGGCGCAGAATGAGTTCCTGCAGACCCTGTATCACCGTGCCTATGAGGACCGCAACCAGCTGCAGGAGCAGGTGATGCATTTTCGCGACAGCTATGGCCGCATCTATCACATCACCAGGGAACTGGATACGCTTCAGCCGGAGCAGGTTTTCCTCTCCACGCTGGGGGTTCTGGAGGATACGATGCAGAACCGGAGCGTGGCGATTTACGCGTGCGGCGGCACATCGCCGTTTATCCGCCTGGTCGTGCATTCCCGTTCGATGAAAAAACTGCCGCGCTCCTTGAATCTGGAAGATCTTTCGGATATGGCGCGATGCCTGCGGGAGGGGCGCGTTTTTGCAAACAAAGCGCTTTTGAGCGGATGCCCGGCCTATGCTGCGCCGGTGATGCACGAGGGCCGGCTGTATGCCATCCTGATGCTGTGGGAGGTGCCCTTTGAAAAGCAGACTCAGTATCTGGAAAACCTGCTCAGCGTGGTGGCCGGGCTTGTGCAGAGCGCCATGGTGCGCGCGCTGCATTACTTTTCCCTGGCTGATGATCTCTACGTGCCCGGGACGCACATCCTCACGGACAAGGCCTTCCGCAACGCGCTGGGCGTTTATCAGAATATCCGCAAAAAGCGATCCGGCCAGCACCTGCTCGTCTGTGTGAGCAGCAGCGTGAAGCGGACTGTGCAGGCGATGGACGAGCGCATCGCGCGTGTCGCCCGCTCCACGGATCTGGCGGGAATGCTCGACGACGGTCGGATCCTCGTGCTTTTCCCCCAGGCGGGTGTGGGCGATCTGCCGCAGATTGCCGAGCGTTTCGCACAGCAGGGGCTGATCTGCGAAGTGGTTTCCCAGGAGGTCGCTTATGCCTGATCCGGTTCTCTCGTTTGTGCTGGCGGCCCATGCGGCGGCCGTGCTGCTGGGCATGCTGGCCGCCCGGCAAAAGGGCAGGCGCCTGAGCGTTTCCTACGCCTGCTTTATGCTGGCGCTGCCTGTGTTTGGCGCGGCCGTCTGCTGGGTGTTTGCCCTGGCATCCCCGCCAAGGGACGGCATCCGGGATCCCATGATGCGCAACACCCAGCGGCACGAGGCTTGGGTGGGCATCCGCCATGAAGCCGACAGGCTTGTGCCGCTGGAGGAGGCGTTTCTCATCAACGAGCCGAAAAAACGGCGCGAACTGATGATGGATCTGCTCCGGTCTGAACCACGAAAACATCTGGATCTGCTGCTTCTTGCGCGCTTTAACGAGGATCCGGAAACCGCGCATTACGCCACCGCCACGCTCACCGAAGTGCAGCGTCAGATGCAGCTGGAACTGCAGCAGATGCAGACGGCTCTGCTCAAAAATCCGCAGGATGCAAAGACGCGCCTTGCGTATATCGAGCTTCTCAACGGCTATGTGGACAGCGGCCTTCTGGAAGGACAGCTGCTTGAAAGGCAGCGGCGAATGCTTGGAAAAGCGCTGGATGAACTGCCGGAGGACTGGCTGTCGGTCCCCCTGTGTTCCATCCAGGTGCGCAACGATCTTGCTCTGGGCCGGGCGCAGGAAGCGCGCCTGCAGGCGCTTGACATGATCACGCGCTGGCCGGAGGATGAGCGCGCCTATCTTGAAATGCTGGAGGTGTGCGTGCAGACGAGGGACCGGTATGCCCTTCAAAAGCTGAAAGAGCGGCTGAAGCATGCGCCCGTGGAGTGGACGCGCGCCGGCCTTGAACGGATTCACTACTTTTGTGGGAAAGGCGGCGAGGGGAACCCATGAAGAAGATGCATGCGTTTGCAGCGGTTTTCGGGCCGCTGCTGGTGCTGACGGCACTGCTTGTGGCCGTGCTGGCATCGCACAGAGGGATCACGCCGCAGGCCAGGCCGGCGCAGCTTGAGCAGCTTACGGCCGATGCCTCCCTGGAAAAAGGGGAGGCGGTCCTTCCGGAAGAAGCGCTGATACTGACCGGGGAAACCGGCGCCGTGGAGCAGGCGGTGCGCGATACGCTGGAAACCCTGCAGATCGGATACCGGGCGGTGAGCACGCGCGGCTTTGCCCTGCCCATGCTTGAAGAGAAGACCCTGGTGCTGGTATGTACGCCCGACCTGTCTGCCGTGGACGGAGAGACGCTTGTTGAGCTCATCGGATGGGTGGAAGAGGGCGGACGGCTTGCGCTGATGACGACGCCGGATGCCAACGGCGCGCTGGGCATGATCAGCCGCAAGCTGGGGATCCGTGACATGGACGGCACATACCGCCGGTATACGTCCCTGCGTTATGCGGCGGGCG
>DVMG01000253.1 GCA_018715105.1 Candidatus Ventricola intestinavium | reverse complement strand
CACGGGAAGGGCGGAACCAATACAAGCCGGAGTAACCGAAAGAAGGAAGACGGCATGGAGAACGCAGAAAACGTAGGGAGCTGCCCGCAAAGAGATAACACGGAATGAAAAGAGTATGCGGGAACGCGGAGTGCCGACCAGCCGGAAAATGGAGAAACGGCAGGAAGAAGCGCGCAGGATGCAATTTTCAAAATTCGGGGGACTGGTAAAGAGGAAGTTCTTTGTCGGAGATGCAGCGCCTGGGAACAACTTTCACATCGATTGAACTCTTTCTTCGGGGTGCGTCATCTTCCGGTAGGGTTTAGCCGGACCCTTTTTCTTAGCGATGGATGGTTTGATTAACCCTTCATGACGCATACAGCGATACAGGCTTTCGACGTACGGAATGTAGTCCTACAATGATTTCCGCGCCGCATGGCTGTTTTCGCTTTCCATTATCCGGCCTTTGTGGTATAATAAACCGATTCACTGCTGCCGGCTGAACGCGGCGGCACGCATTCCCCGGCAAACGGTGAGAAACGATCATGATGAGGAAGTTGGGAGAAGAGCATGCATCTGCCTTTCATTTCGGTCATCCTGCCCGTGCGCAACGAGGAGCGGTTTATCACCGCGTGCGTGCAGTCCATCTTTTCGCAGGATTATCCCGCGGATCAGATGGAGGTTCTTTTTGTCGATGGCCGTTCGGAGGACCGCACGGTGGAGCTGCTTTGCGAAATGCAGAAGGTGCATCCGCAGATCGTGGTGCTTGACAACCCCAACCGGACGGTGCCCTATGCGATGAACATCGGCATCGCTAGGAGCCGCGGCGAGATCATCGTGCGGCTGGATGCCCATGCCGAATACCCGCCGGATTATGTGCGCCTTTCGGTGGAGACGCTTCTGACCCGGGAGTGCGACAATGCGGGCGGCGTGTTTGAAACGCGGGGGCGCGGCTTCATGGGCGAGGCCATCGCCGAGATGCTCAAGACCCCGCTGGGCGTGGGCAATGCCACCTATCGCCTCACGCAGGAGGACGGATATGTGGATACGGTGCCCTTTGGCTGCTTCAGGCGCGAACTGTTTGACCGCATCGGCGGATTTGATGAGCGCATGACCCGCAACCAGGATAATGAGCTGAATTTCCGCATCCGCAAAAACGGAGGAAAGATCTATCTGAACCACAACATCCGCGTGCTGTATTACTGCCGGGATACCCTGCGCGGCATCATGAAGATGGGGTATATGAACGGCAGGTGGAACGTCATCACCATGACGCTTGTGCCGGGCTCCATGGGGGTGCGCCACTTTGTTCCATTGGCGTTTGTGCTCTCTACGCTGGTGCTGCTTGCGCTGACGCTGCTGACGCGGAGCCTTTTTTTCGGCGGCCTGCTGGCGCTTGAATGGGGCGCATATCTGCTGCTTGATTTCTTTTATGCCTATACCATCGCCAAGGAAAAGGGATGGCGTTTTTTGCCGGTGGAGATCGTGCTCTATCCGGCGTTCCACTTCGCGTATGGATTCGGCTCGCTCAGCGGCATCGCCGCGCTGCCCGGTTTTCTAAGGCAGGAGCGCCGCAAAAAGCGTGGGAGGGAGAAGGCGTGAGCGCGAAGATGCACGTGTTGCACATCTGCTGCAACCTGGCGGGCTCTACGGTTTTCCCACAGATGTTTGAGGCGCTCCGGGACGCGGGCCTGAATCAGACCGTGTTCGTCCCGGAAAAACGGGCGGAGAACCTGAACCGGAATCGTCCGCGCGGTGTTTTGACGCACTGTGCGCGGACGGTGCGCAGGAGCGATGCGCTCTTTTTTCCCATGAAAGCCCGGCGCACCGTGCCGGTAATCCGGGCGTGCGTGGATCTTGGCGGCGTGACCCTGATTCATGCGCATACCCTGTTTACGGATGGCTCCATCGCCCGCCGGCTGAGTGCGCAGACGGGGATTCCCTATATGGTCACGCTGCGCTACAGCGACATGGAGGCAATCTGGCGGGCGGAGCCGCATCTCAGGCCCATGGCGCGGCGCATTCTGCGGGAGGCCCGCCGGATCGTGTTTCTCAGCGATGTGAGCAGAGAAAAGGTGCTGAGCGGATGGTTTAAAGCGGAGGAAGGCGCAGCCCTGCGGGAAAAAACCGCGGTGATTCCCAACGGCATGGATCCGGCCTGGCTGGATGGCCGCGCGCGGGAAGAGCCTTCCGGCCCCGTGCGCGTGGGCTTTGCGGGGCTGCTCAACGCCCGCAAGCGGCCGCTTGACGCCCTGGCCGCCGTGCATGCGGCGGATGACGCGGGGCCCAGGCATTATGTGCTGCGCGCCTGCGGAAGCGGCCCGCTTCAGGCGAAGCTGTGCGCGGGGCTGCGCGAAGGGGACGCCTTTCTGGGGCGCGTGCAGGGGATGGAAGGCATGAAGGCGTTTTATGCCGGCTGCGATGTGCTGCTTGTGCCCTCCGGGGCGGAGACGTTCGGCATGGTTTATCTGGAGGCCATGAGCCAGGGCGTACCGGTGCTCTACACGCGCGGGCAGGGATTTGACGGACAGTTTCCGGAGGGCGAGGTGGGATACTCGGTCCTCCATGGGGATGTTGGCCAGCAGGCCAGGCGCCTTGACGAGGTGATGCGCGGCTATGCCGCGCGGTCAGCCCGCTGCGTCGCGCATGCGGGGGAGTATGCCTGGCCGAACGTGGCATCTAAGTGGATGGATATCTATGCACGGGCACATCGCTGAGATCCGTCAGGCGTACCCGCTCAGGATACCGGCGGCATGGCCGTGAAAGGAGGCGCACGCGTGGGCACACCGGAGAGACCGCTTCGCATTCTGATGATGATTCACAGGCAGGCGGACCATTCACCTTACTGCTTTTATGTGCATGAGCAGGCGAAAGCGCTGCGCGGGCGCGGGCATGACGTGACCGTGATCTCCTGCGTGGGCGTGATGCCGATGATGCGCAGGCTGAGGCCCGCGCAGGCGGATGTGGCGCGCAGAACCCCCGCGCGTGCGGATGTGGACGGGATCCCGGTTTATTATCCGCGCTGCCTGACGATGGGCAACGCCGGGGAACGCGTGCTCGGCGGCGTGCCGATGGCCCTGGCGGCCCTGCCCCAAGCCATGCGCCTTGACCGGGAAAAGCGCTTTGACATTGTGCACGCGCACATGCTGCCCCGCGATGGGCACGCGGGCCTCCTTGTGGCGAAGGCGCTGCGGGTTCCGCTGGCGCTGACGGTGCACGGCACGGATGTGCTGCAGTACTTCCTCCCCGGCCGGGTGCCTTGGCCGCGCAACGTGCGCATTGCGCGGGAAGCGGATGCGCTGATGGCCGTGTCCAGCCTGCTGCTTGGGCGGGTTGCTCCTTACCGGGGCGGGGGGAAGATCACCCGCGTGGTGCAAAACGGCGTGGATCTGTCGCTGATTCCCGAACAGCACGCGAACAGGCCGCGCGCGGTTCTCTCTGTGGGCACGCTCAAGCCCCGCAAATGCATGGACAGAACGCTGGAAGCGTTTGCCAGGCTGGCAGGAGAGTATCCCGACGCCACGCTGACCCTCGTGGGGATGGGCGAAATGCAGGCGCAGCTTTGCGCCCGCGTCCGTGAACTGGGGCTGGAGAGCCGCGTGACGCTTACAGGCGCAATGGCGCACGGCGAGGTGCTCAGGCGCATGGCGCAGAGCGACCTGTTTGTGCTGCCCAGCTGGGGCGAAGGATACGGCATTGTGTACATCGAGGCCATGGCGGCCGGCTGCATCGCCGTGGGCGCACAGAACGAGGGCATTGAAGACACGATTGCCGACGGGGTAAACGGCTTTCTCGTGCCCGCGGGCGACACGGACGCTGTGGAGCGCGTGATGCGGGATGTGTTTGAGCACCGGGACGCTTACGCGGCTCTGCGCGCGCGGGGAGAGCGGGATGCGCGGCTTTTGACCTGGGAGCGGAATGCCGAGCAGACCGAGGCCGTTTACCGCGAGGCGATCGGCGCTTACGCGAAAAAACGCTGACGCGCCGAAGCCGGACCGGGGATTTGGATCACGGGAGGAAATGACATGCGCAAACAAGGCATTGACGGCACGGGGATGCTCAACCTGTATGACCGGGTGACGGGCATATTCAACGACATCTTCGACGCACGGCTTCTGACCGCGGCGCTCTTTGCGCTGGAGGGGTATTGCGTGCTCTTCACACAACGCAAGTTCCCCATGCGCTGGATGGTTTTCGTGCTCTTCGGCATGATCCTGTTGGCGTTTGTGACGCTCACTGCGCGCACGCCCGGGCGCCGCGCGCGTGTGCGTTTTCACCGGGGTATGGCGGGGCTGTGGTTCGCGCTGCACGGGATGATGGTGGTCTCCGGCCTGTTTTATCAGGACTGGCTGCCGGAAAGCGTGCCGCTGCTCATCTGTTACCCGATTGTGTTTTCCGTCTTTGCCTCGCGGGACGATGAATCGACGTTCCGCTCCATTCTGCGCGGCGCGGTGTTTGCCGTCCTGCCCTTTCTGGTGGGATCGTATCTGACCGTGCCGGTGACGTGGGGCTATCCGGGCTATAAAGGTGTGTTTTATGATGCCAACTGCATGTCCATGTGCTGCATCGTGATGGCCACAAGCGCGTTTTTGCTCGCCTATGCCAGCTTCACGCAGAGGCATCGAAAAGCGGCGCTGGCCTATCTGCTGCTGGGCATTCTGGCGGCAGGGACGCTGCTGCTCACGCTGTCGCGCTCAGGGCTTCTGGCCTTTGTGGGCGTGGCGGTTATCCTCACGGGCGCGCTGATCGCCGGAACGGCCAGGCATCCGCGCAGGCTGCTGGCTCTGCTGGCCGTGTTCATCGCGCTGGCGGGCTTTGCCGGGTATCAGATCACCATGCAGAAGGTCTACGAGGCCGCGGTGGAGGATTATGAGCTGGCTCTTTATAACAACGAGGTCTATGGCAATCCCATCACCGTGCCCAAGCCGGAGGACAAGCACATCTCCATGGACGACCTGACCAGCGACCGCTGGGGAATCTGGATGACGATTCTGGAGAATCTGACGTGGAATGGGCATGAATCCAGCGTCGTTCAGGAATGGGTTGCCAAGGATGGCGCGGGCGAGCGGCTTTACAATGCGCATAACGCCTTTTTCGGTGTCACATACAACAACGGCTGGATTGCGGGCATCCTGCTGTGCGCTTATACGGCGCTGGCGTTTGTGCGGTCTGTGCGCTATTACTGGATGCACCGCAAAAGCAGCCCCTATGCGGCCACGCCGCTGGCCTTTTGCACGGTGTTCATCCTGGTGGGCCTGTTTGAATCGGTTTACGCGCCGTTTTCCGTGATCGGCTGCACGTATCTGCTCGTGCAGGCGCCGCTGTGGCGCGCGGACCTTTCCCGCCGCACGGCCGAAGACCTGTGAGCGGGCAACATGCAGAGAGGAGGCGGCCCATCATGACGCCCAGGGTATCCATCATCGTGCCGGTCTATGGCAGCGAGGCTTTTTTGCCTGAATGCATCGCCTCGCTGCGCGCGCAGACGCTGAAGGATCTGGAGATCATCTTTGTATGTGATGCCAGCCCGGATCAGTCGCTGGCCCTGCTGCGCGCAGCGCAGCGGGAGGATGCGCGTGTGCGCGTCATCGCCTTCTCGGAAAACAGGGGGGTTTCTGCGGCGCGCAACGCGGGCATTGACGCGGCAAAGGGGGAGTATATCGGTTTTTGCGACGGGGATGACTGGGCGGAACCGCAGATGTATGAGCGCCTTCTTCAGGCGGCGCAGGAGGCGGGGGCGGATCTTTCCTTCTGCCGGGTGTTTAAGGACAGGCCACAGGGGCGCGAGGATGTGCCCCTCGGCTTCGCGGACGGATCGCGGTTTGACCGAGAAAGCATCCGCAGCACGCTGATCCCCGCGATGCTTGCCAAGCCGGTCGATTCAGACGAGCTGCCGCTGTCCGGCTACACGCCGCGCAACCTGTTTAAGCGTTCCCTGATCGGCGGACACCGCTTCAGGCCGGATATCCGCTATGCGGAGGATCTGCTCTTTATCGTCACCTGCCTGCTGGACGCGCAGACGGCCGTGGCGGTGGACAGGGCGTATTATCACTACCGGTTTCACGGGGGGAGCGTCACCAAGCGCTTCAGCCCCCATGTGCCGGAATCCTACGACCTGTCCAACGACGCGCTGGAGGCGCTGCTTGCAGACAACGAGGCGTGCAGGGCCCGCATGCGCATCAGGCGGCGCAAAATGGCCGTCAA
>DVMG01000005.1 GCA_018715105.1 Candidatus Ventricola intestinavium | reverse complement strand
CTTCCTGCCGATATTGGGAATGCCGATGGCAAACAGGAAAGCGCTCAATTCACAATCCTTGCTCTTTTCAAGCTCGGCCAGCAGCTTGTCCGCCTTTTTTTCACCAAAGCCCTTCAGCGGAACCATCTGCTCCTTTTTCAGGTCATACAGATCCGCCGCCGAGCGCACGCCCAGCTGATCATAAAACAGCTCGGCCGTCTTCGTGCTGAACGACTCGATGTCCATTCCCTGCCGGGAGGCAAAATGAGCCATCCGGGCAATCGCCTGCGGGCGGCAATTCTGTCTGTTAAGGCAGAAAAGATGCGCGCCCACCATCGTGAGGGGACCCCCGCAGGCCGGGCATCGCTCCGGCCGCACAAGATCCGTCTCCGGCGCTTCGCCTTCTCCCTCCCAGACAACCCCCATGATCTCCGGAATGACATCGTTGGAGCGGCGTACCCACACATCGCTGCCGATGCGCACACGCTTGCGGCAGATATCCCCGTAATTGTTGAGCGTGGCCCGCTTGACGGTGACGCCGCAGATATCCACCGGCTCCAGGTGAGCCAGGGGGGTCAGCTTGCCGGTGCGGCCCAGTTCCCAGGTGACGGCTTCAAGCCTTGTGACAACTTCCTGCGCCGGAAATTTAAAGGCGATGGCCCAGCGCGGAAACTTGTCCGTTGTGCCGAGCACCTCACGGGTGCGCATGTCCGTGATCTTGATGGTGGCGCCGTCGATGAGAAAATCCAGCGTCTCCCTCTGCGCCTCAATCTCCCGCACGAGCGCCATGGCCTCCTCGATGCTGCCGGCCTCTTTTGAAAACGGGCTGACGGGGATGCCGTTATCCCTGAGGAAGCCAAGCATCTCCCCCTGCGATTCAAAACTCTTCCCTTCTATATAACCCACCTGATAGAAGATCGCATCCAGATGCCTGCTGGCCGTCACCTGGGGATCCAGATTGCGCAGCGCGCCTGCGGCGGCATTCCGTGCGTTCTTAAGCGGCTCGCTTGCCGTTTCGTTATAGCGCGCAAGCTCAGACAGGCGCATGATGCACTCTCCCTGAACCTCCATGCGGCCGGAAAAAGGGATCGTGAGCGGGATGCTCCGAATGGTCATGGCCTGCGGCAGGATGGCCTCGCCCACCTCGCCATCGCCCCGCGTAGCCGCCTGCACAAGACGGCCGCCGTCATAGGTGAGGTTCAGCGTCAGGCCATCAAGCTTGTATTCCACACAATACGCGTTATCGGGCAGCCCGCCCGCCTCGGCCGTGAGCTTTGCCGTGCGCTGGGCCCAGTTCCGGATTTCCTCCTCGCTCTGCGCCTTGTCCATGCTCCACAGGCGCGCAATGTGGCGATGCGGCTCAAAGCCTTCCATGATCGTGCCGCCCACGCGGCGCGTCGGCGAATCGGGCAGGCGTTCACCGGTCTTCTCTTCCAGAGCGCGCAGCTGCGCATACAGGGCATCCCACTCATCGTCGGACATGGTGGAGCGGTTTAAATCGTAATACTGCCTTGAAGCCGCGTTCAGCTTTTTAACCATTTCACGCATGCGCTGCATGTCGTCCATGTCATCCCTCCATCTTGACGATGGGCGCAATGGAAAGCGCAAGCTCCCGGACGCCCACCTGCGTATCATCAAACCGGATCATGATCCTCGCGTCCGCGCCGCTTCCGCTGACACGGATGACCGCGCCGGGGCCGAATTTCCGGTGGGTCACACGATCCCCAGCGGCAAACAGCGCCGGCTTTTCATAGGCATGCGCCTGGGAGGATACGGTTTTTTCCCGGAGAGCTGTGCCGTTCGTCTGCCCCATCCCGCGCTGCACACCGGCGATCTGAGCACCGCCCACACGTTCCGTGCTTCCCATTCCCATGCCGGAGCCCCGGCTCCAGCTGTTCAGGCTCCTGGGCTGGCCGGTTGGCCTTGCAAAACCGCCCTGCGTGCGGGCGCCCCAGGGCAATTCCCCTTCCTTTTGCGCGCTGCTCCGGCTCCAGGCGCTCTGCCGCCACTGGCCGCTCTGCCATGCGTCCCTTTCTTGTGAAAAGCGGGGGATGGCGGCCCCGCCGCCCTGCGAAACATCCTCGATCAGCCGCAGTGGAATGTCGTCAAGAAAGCGGGAACGCTCATTGAACTGCATCTGGTTGTAGAGCATTCTTCGGGATGCATGCGAGAGAAACAGCCTTTTTCTTGCGCGCGTGATGCCCACATAGCACAGCCTGCGCTCTTCTTCCATGCGGGCCGTGTCCTCTCTGCTGCGTGACGAGGGAAAGAGGTTTTCCTCCATGCCGATCATGAATACGTTCGGGAATTCAAGCCCCTTGGCACTGTGCAGGGTCATCATCGTCACCGCGCCGCCGTCCTTTCCCAGATCATCCAAATCCGAGACGAGGGATACGTTTTCAAGATACTCCGTCAGCGTAGGGGGATGATCGCTCTTCTCCTCAAATTCGGCTACCGCTCCCACAAACTCGCGGATATTCTCCACGCGGGAGCGTGCCTCGTCGCTGTCCTCTTTGGCATACTGGCTTTCAAGCCCGGTCGTGTCGATGACATGCTGCACCAGTTCGGTCAGCCCCATGGTCTCAGCCATCATGGTCAAATTCAGCATCATCTCGCTGAACTTTTCCACATTCTTCTTCGCGCGGCTGCTGATTGTATCCGGCACGTCCATGCACGCGGTCAACAGCGGCATTCCTTCCTGGGCCGCGTGGCGTGCCAGCTCTGCAACGGTGGTGTCACCGATGGCACGCTTGGGCACATTGATAATTCTTCTCACGGAAAGATCATCTGCGGGATTGACCAGGGCGCGCAGATAGGCCAGAATATCCTTGACCTCCTTACGGTCATAGAATTTAAGGCCTCCATACATCCGATAGCGGATGCCGGATTTCACAAACGCTTCCTCCACCACACGCGACTGCGCGTTCGTCCGGTAAAGCACCGCAAAGCGGGCCATATCCTCCCCCGCAGCGTTCAGCGCCCGAATCTGCTGGCAGACCCATGCCGCCTCCTCGCGTTCATCTTCTGCGCGGTAAAGACGGATCAATTCGCCGGGCCCCTGCTGTGTCCACAGGGCTTTGTCTTTCCGGTTTTCATTATGGGCAATCACCTGATTGGCCGCATCCAGGATATTGGCGGTGGATCGGTAATTCTGTTCCAGCTTGATCACCGTGGCGTTTGGAAAATCCTTTTCAAAGTCCAGGATGTTGCGGATATCCGCACCGCGCCAGCCGTAGATCGACTGATCGTCATCGCCCACCACGCACAGGTTCTGGCTCTGCTGCGCGAGCAGCCTCACAAGCATATACTGCGCATAATTGGTATCCTGATACTCATCTACATGGATATAACGGATTTTTCTTTGATATGCTTCCAGCACAGGAGGATGCAGGGTCAGAAGCTCCAGCGTTTTAACAATCAGGTCGTCAAAATCCAGCGCGTT
>DVMG01000252.1 GCA_018715105.1 Candidatus Ventricola intestinavium | reverse complement strand
CTTCGTCGCACAGGTATCCCTCCGGCAGGACAAGGCGAACCTCATAGGTTCCCGGCAGCACGCCGGTAAAGCCGAATTCGCCCAGATCGTTGGTCACTACAACGGCAGGCTCCTCGCCCTCGGCAAAGCCGATTGGGCGCATCTCCACGCTCAGCCCACCCACGCCGCTCTGCTGCCCATCCGCAAGCAACTCGCGCACGGAACCATGGAGGCCCGCGGCATAAATGCAGCCCACATTGACAACATAATCCGTGTGGTCCCCGTCAATGGCCATCATCGCGCTCATGCCGTAATGAAGATCTGCCACGCCGCTTGTCATGTGTTCGGAATACGTATCGTTCGAGGAGAAGACGACGGCCTCTCCCCCGTCAAACTGCACCGTGTATACGCCGCTGGAAATGGAGTCAAACCCATAGCGGCCGTCCGCTCCGGTTCGTGTGGAAGCAACAACTTCGCCGGACTGGGCAACAAGGGATACCGTGAGCCCCGCATACCGGCCGCTTTCCGATTCATCCATCACGCCGTCCGCATCCTCATCAAAGAACGCCACGCCGCTGATGCATCCATCCCGTCCGGCGGACACCGTTTCAAACCGTCCATTTCCCCTGGCCGTAAAGGCGATGGACCGCTGCGCTGTGCGCTGCATATGCTGCACTTTGGCGGAAGGTTCGGTGCGGTATTCAAACGTGCCGGTAAATCCGGCTTCGGCGAGCATCTCCACTTCCTGGTTCTCATCGGCGCTGACCTGCACATTGAGCGTCAGCTGGCCGGGGGTAAAGGCGCTGCCCGCGCGCTCCTCACCGGTCTGCACGTTCAAATAAGTCACGCGCACAGCGCAGATATCGTCTTCCACATCAGTCAGGCTCAGGGCTGTCGGCGCGTCGAGCACACCGGTCATGCGTGCATCCGAGGGCTGCCATCCGCCTCCGGCCAGGCAATACTCCACACGCGCCCTGTACTGGCCCCCCTCCGCATCGGTAGCGCTGGCGAGAACAAGGCTGGCCACGTTGACCCGGCCACCGTTTGCATCCTCCACACGTACGGTAAGCTGGGGCGTAATTAGCGTCTCGCCCATGCGGAGCGCGCCGCCATCCACGCTCACAAGCGTGAGGCCCTGTTCGCTGGCCGCATACATGTCCGCGATGATTTCATCGATTTCTGCGGTTTCCGGCAGGGAAAGGCATTCCATCGAAACAGCGGTCATGCTCCCCCCCTGCGCCAGGTAAGGCGTCACATGGAGGGCGATTTCCGGCTGGCTGCAAAGCGCATATCCCTGCGGCGCAGCGGTCTGGCGCAGCGTGTAGGCGCCCACAGGCACCGCCATCTCGTTTTGATACGCCTGATCGCCCACGGTGAAGGAGAGCACTGTCTCGCCGGATGCATCCACAAGCTCAAATTCACCGCCGGATACATGCTCCCCGGTGGTGGCATCCGTCACATCGAGGCTGAAGAATCCCCTGTCGCTGGATACGCCGCATTCCAGCGTTTGAGCCACGCCTGCGAAAAGCGTCACCTCGTGGGCCTGCGTATCTTTGGTAAAGCCGGGCGCATCGCTTTTCTCCAGCAGGTAATAGGAGGTGCCCTCCACGGATGCGGGCAGCTTTACGCTGCTTTTACGCTGCGGATCATCCTGTGCCACATTGGACCAGACCGTCATCTGGCTGTCGGCTGATGGATAGGGCCTGAGCTCTCCATCTTCCATGGTGTAGATGCCATATTCACCCGTTAGGGGCACGACATAGGTTCTCAGGCTGTCATCAAACGTGAGGCCCGTCTTGGATACGGTCAGCACCGCATATTCTTCCAACGGCACATCCACGTTTACAACTTCACCGCCGGATACGCTGACCGTCCGCTCCGAAGCCAGTGTGTATCCCTGGGGGATCTGCGTCTGCCTAAGCACATAGGTTCCCGAAGGCAGGTCCCCCACATAGAACGCCCCCTCCTGCATGGTCAGGCCAACGCTCTGCCCATCGGAAGAAAGCAGCTCAAAGCGCACCTGCGCCAGCTCCTCGTCACTCAGCTCACCGCCGATCAGCCGTGCGCGCACGCCGCCCAACGCGCCCAGGCAGATCATTTCCCCGCCGCTTTGCTGCATGTTCTGCACCGTGAATCGCAATGCCTGCTGGGAACGGCATCCCTGCGGCAGGCCGTCTTCCTGCACCTGAGCCACGTATTCTCCCGGCGCCAGCTGAACGCTGGCCAATCCGTCCGCATCAGAAGTCAGCACAATGCCCGTGTCCGCCATCTGCTGCCCGCCGTCGCCGACGCTGAAAAGCCGGATGCCGATTCCCTCGAGAGGAGATAGAACCGCGTGGCCGTATTCATCCAAATCCTGCATGCGCACCTCAAAGTGCGCTGTGCCATAGCTCTCATGCCTGATTTCCGCGCGCACGGCCTCTCCCTGCCGCGCCGTTATGGTAATGGGGGTGCTGACATCATACCCCGAGGGGGCTGTCTGCGTCGTCACGGTCACTTCTCCCGGCCAAAGAAGCGGGGTCACAGCCACACCCTCTTCATTGGTCGTGACCGTGTGGGTCCGCGTGCCCTCTTCTACGGTGTACACGGCTCCGGAAACCGGTTTTCCATTTTCATCTATAGAAGCGATCACCATGCGCGTCATGGCGGCGTCAAAAGCCAATGCCTCTCCCTCCGCCGGCAGGGTAAACGTCTCCGACTGCGGCATAACCCCCAGCTCGTCCGCGTCGCTCTGCGTCATGCGCAGCACGTAATTCCCTTTCACGGCCTCTACACGGGCATAACCGTCCCGTGCCTCGACGCGGCCAAGAACATGGCCCCCCTCCTCTGCCAGCTCAAGCAGAAGCGGCTTTTCCAACCGGGTTTCCACCACATCGCCTGTCTCGCTGATCTCCCGAATGATCAGCTCAAATCTCTGACTTCTCAGCT
>DVMG01000251.1 GCA_018715105.1 Candidatus Ventricola intestinavium | reverse complement strand
CAGCGGCGTGCTGTGCAGCGTGGTGCTGATTGCAAAGCTCTGCGGCCTGTACCGGTGCGAGGCCACCGAGAATTTTCTAAACGGCGCGGAGGAATCGGATACGACCACGGAAAAGGAGGGGGTTTGATCATGGATGCATCCACCATCGGCGCGGTCATCCTGTTTGCTTCCTTTTTGCTTCTGATGATCATGCGCGTGCCCGTCACG
Organism: Candidatus Ventricola intestinavium; assembly: GCA_018715105.1. Taxonomy (GTDB): domain Bacteria; phylum Bacillota; class Clostridia; order Christensenellales; family Aristaeellaceae; genus Ventricola; species Ventricola intestinavium. Next base: position 2,734 of record DVMG01000251.1, on the reverse strand, counting down.
TTCAGCCTGCTCGGTTCATGTGTCATCACGACGCTTTACATCGATCCCCGGCTCATGTCCTCCATCTTCCTGCGGTTTGGCGATGGCGTGCAGTCCTTTTCATTCCTTGCGATTCCGTTTTTCATCTTCGCAGGGGACCTGATGGCCGCCGGCGGCATATCCGACCGCATGGTGGCCGTTGCCGATGTGCTCGTGGGGCGGTTTCGCGGCGGCCTGGCCTATGCCAACGTGATTGATTCCACCTTTTTCGGTGGCATTTCCGGTTCCCCCACGGCGGATGTCTCTTCCCTGGGCGCCATCACCATTCCCATGATGGTGGAAAATGGGTATGACCGCGATTTCGCCGTCGCCACCACGGTGGCCACGGCCACGCAGGCGCTCATCATCCCGCCAAGCCACAACATGGTCATTTATGCCATGGCGGCGGGCGGCATCTCCACGGGACGGCTCTTCATGGCCGGCATTGTGCCCGGCGTACTCATGTGCATCGTGATGCTGGTCCTCTGCGCATGGATGACCAAGAGACGCGGTTTTCCAAGAGGACCCAAATACACGATCAGGGAAGCGATCCGGATCTGCCGGGCAGGCCTGTTGAGTTTGATGACCATCGTCATCATTCTGGTGGGATGTTCCACCGGCCTGTTTACCGTGACGGAGAGTGCCGCCATCGCCTGCCTGTATGCGTTTATCCTGACGTTTTTTGTATACCGTCAGATCAAGCTGCGGGATATCTGGCCGATTCTCAAGCGTTCCCTGGGGACGCTGGCGATGATTTTGAGCATCATCGCCGCCGCAAATGCGTTCTGCTTTCTGATGAGCTACATGCAGATTCCCGCGAAGATCGCCAGCCTGCTTTATGCCGTCTCTTCCAACAAATACGTCCTGCTCATGCTGATCAATGTGCTGCTGCTGATTCTGGGCTGCTTTATGGATGTGGCGCCCCTTATTCTGATTGTGACGCCGATCCTGCTGCCGGTTGCAACGGATTTCGGCATCAGCCCTGTGCAGTTTGGCATCATTGTCATGATGAATCTGGCAATCGGCTCGCTTACGCCGCCTGTTGGAACAACGCTGTTCGCCGGCTGCGCCGTCGGCCATATCTCCATTGAGAAGGTCACAAAAGCGCTGCTGCCCTTCTATGTCGCCATGGTCATCGCCCTGATACTGGTGACGTATATCCCCGCCATCAGCATGACGCTGCCCAATCTTTTGATGGGGCCCGGCGTATAAGCCCGCTTTTCACTCAAACCAATCGACGGCATGCGGCCCGGTCGGCGGACGCATGCCGTCGGTTCATCAGGCAAACGGCTCGCTTTCCATGGAGCCGGATGCGAGAAGGGAGAATACCATGGCCGTTGTCATTCGAAACATCAGGGTGATCTGCACGGCGCCGGAGGGCATCAATCTGGTTGTCGTCAAGGTTGAAACCAGTGAGCCCGGGCTTTACGGGCTGGGATGCGCAACGTTTTCCTATCGCCATCTGACCGTCAGGCATCTGATTGAAACCTATCTGGCCCCGCTGCTTGAAGGGCAGGATGTGCGAAACATCACAGAGCTTTGGCAGCTGATGCATCAGAATGCCTACTGGCGGTGCGGCCCCATCGTCAACAACGCGATTTCCGGCATCGATATGGCGCTTTGGGACATCAAGGGGAAGATGGCCGGCATGCCGGTATACGATCTGTTTGGCGGGAAGGTGCGCGCAGGCGTACCGATATATCGCCATGTGGATGGCGCCGATCTGGATGAAATCTGCGAAGGCATTGAGCGATACCGCGAGGCAGGGGTTCGCTACATCCGTTGCCAGCGCGGCGGATATGGCGGAACCGGGTTTGGCCGCGCACCTGCCTGGACGGCCCGAGGCGCGTGGCCGGGCATTTATCTGGACAGCGGCGCCTATATGCGTGATACCGTCAAGCTCTTTGAAGGAATTCGGCAGCGCGAAGGATTTGACATCGATCTGATCCATGATGTGCATGAGCGAATCCACCCGACCCAGGCGATGGGATTCGTCAAGGAAATGGAGCCTTACAAACTGTTTTTTATGGAAGATGTCGTGCCTCTTGAGCACATCGGCTGGCTGGAAAAGATCAGGGAGAGGAGCACGGTGCCGCTCAGTCAGGGAGAGCTGTTCAACAACCCGGCGGAGTATCAGAAGTTGGTGGAAAAGCGCACAATCGATTACATGCGTGTGCATATCAGCCAGATCGGCGGCATAACGCCGGCCAGAAAGCTTCAGCTGTATTGTGAGCAGTATGGCGTGAGAATCTGCTGGCACGGTCCCGGCGACATGAGCCCGATCGCCCATGCGGCGAATATCCATATCGATCTTGCTGCACAAAACCTGGGCATCCAGGAGTGGAGCGGGATAAAGCCGCCCAACTCGATCCTTCAGGAGATCAAAGGACCACAGGGCGCCCTGCTGGATGTGTTTCCTGGAATGCCCGAATATGGCAACGACGGTTACGTCTATGCCAGCGAGAGGCCAGGATTGGGGGTGGAGCTGGACGAAAGGGAGGCCGCCAAATACCCCTGTGAAAACAGCGTTACGCTTTGGACACAGACCCGAAACGCGGACGGAAGCCTTCAGGCGCCCTGAGCGTGCAGACGGGCCGGCCATTGGACCGGTCCGTTTTTTCGTGAGAGCACGAGCGTTTTCCGGCATACGGGCGCTAAAAGGCATGCTGTTTTCGGATGATTCCGTAAAATGAATGGATCTCGGCGCGAAGGATTG
>DVMG01000250.1 GCA_018715105.1 Candidatus Ventricola intestinavium | reverse complement strand
ACGCTTTTTCAGCGGCCTGAGGCGGGAAAAAATTCCTGCCCTGTTCCTCATCTGCAAAATTCTTTCCCCTCAAACAGCCTTTCCCGCAGAACCAACGCCTTTTGTTTTCTCTCCCCTTCGGGGGAGAAAACGCTTTTTCGGCGGCCTGAGGCGGAAAACGTTCCTGCCGGTACTTATTCGTATTTTTCAAGCATTTTTCTGAAAAACCAGAGCCCAATGCCAAACTGAAAAATCAAAAAGGCCGCCAGATACAGGATGACCGCCTGTACGGAGAGCGTCTTCACCCAGGCGCTCATCGCGGAAAGCACGACCATCGTCACGCAGGTCACGCCTATTCCCGCCAGATAGGCCGCCCGTCCGGACTGATCCCGGAGTTTCCGCTTCAGCTCATCCCGGAGCTCAATGTCCTCCTGATCCAGCATCTGGCTGTATCTCTGGATGCGGCCGGGTGCTCCCCAATAAAACCGCTTGATCAGCATCGCCGCTCCGCCGCCAATCCCCGCGCCCGCCATGCCAAAGAGGAAACCATCCAGCTTCGTCTCCGTGCACAGCGCGGCCATCAGGCAGGCCAGGCCGGCTATTTCATACAGGATTCCCACAAGCAGGTTGTTTTTCAGCGCTTTGCGGCCCTTCTCACTCATCGTCTTCCCTCCTGTTCGCATGTTCATGGATAAAAATTTCCTCAATGGTCATTGAAAAATAGTCCGCGATGGCAAACGCCAGCTCCAGCGACGGGTTGTACTTCCCCGTTTCGATGGAGCTGATCGTCTGCCGTGATACGCGCAGGGCTCTGGCAAACTCCTCCTGATTGAGCCCGCGCGCGCGGCGCAGGGCCTCCACCCGGTTTTTCACGCGGTCATCCCCCTTTTGACAAGGTTCCTTGACATCCACAGCATAGCATAAGCGAAGGGTTTTGTCAAGGAACCTTGTCAAAAAGAAAGACATTTTTCCTTTCTTTTCCCAGGCGTGCCTCTCCATGCAAAGGCCTCCCGGGCGCACGGGGTTTTCCCTGCGTCCGGGAGGCCGATAGAAGTCTTTTTTCAGGGTTCCTTCGTCTGTATCCACGGGCTCTGTGTATCGCGCGAATCAAATCCGGGCAAAGCGCCGCCGCTTCTTGAAGAAATCGAAAATCTCTGCTTTCAGCGTGCACAGCCCCTGCGCAGCGAGCGGCAGCAAATAGACGGCATAGGTATAGATATACTGAGATTTTGCTTCAAAGAGCATATGGTATAAAAAGCCGCCCAGCACCGTTACCGGCAGGATCAGCGAAGCGGCACTGCGTCTGCCGTCCCGCCAAATCCGCCACACGCCCACGGCGGAAAGCAGATACAGGGCCTGCTGCCACGCCTTCATGGATGCCTCCAACGCCATGCGCAGCGCACTCTCTTCGCTGAACACAGCCTGCGCGGCCTGCGCAAAGGGCCCGGCCTGCTCACAGGCGTTTCCATATAAAAGGGTGCCATATGTCGGCTCGATCCATTGGCTGAGCGCCTTCTGCGCAAAAAACTTGAGCGTCTGCACGGGGTTGTTTCCCATCTGCTCAAGCCTCGCCGTCAGATCGGCCAGCGCGATGTCGTGCTCCTGTTGTGCGCTCACGCTGGCGGGAAAAAACTGCTCTATATACCCGTTGTACCATCCCGCACCGCGCGGCCCATCCTGCATGCCCATGGTGAGCCTGGCCAGCATGCTCACATCCTCCCGGAGGCGGATCCCGCTGCGCAGTTCATATTGCCAAACCGCCGCATTCGCCAGCATCACGGCGAGCAGAATCCCTCCCGCCGCGCATAACAGCAGGCGGCAGTCCTTTGTGAGCAGCGCATGCAGCGCCGCACAGATCAAAAGCGCCAGCAGCACGATGGCCGCATTGGGCTTGACCATATAGGCCGCCGCCGAGAGCAGCGCGCATCCCACGCCAAAGCGCAGGCGCCCTTTGCTCACATACAGGGCAACGCATAAAAAAGCGCCGGAACAAAGAAAAATCATCGGCAGCGTGCCATACGCATGGATGCAGTAAAGCGGGATCGACAATCCGAGAAGAACCAGCGCCAGCAGCGAACGACCGGCCCGTCGGTCCCGCGTGAGCACACCGCACATCGCGGCCAGCATTCCGGCTGACGCTGCGCTGAGCACCGCGTTGGCCCCCTGCATAAACAGGCCGATGTCCACCCCCGGCAGCAGGCGCAGCACGATTTCAAACAGCAGGCATGTGCCCAACTGGTAGGAACATGCGTGAAAATAATCCCCAAGCAGCGGCTGGTAATCCCCCTGCGCAAAGCGGGACGCCGCATCACAGACATAGGCAAAATCCACCATCTGCCGCGTGCCTGCCGCTTCCAGAAAGAGGATGGTCAGCCCTGTCCAGAGCGCCATCACGCAGGCCATCGTCCGGATGCGCAGGCGCTGCATCCACGCGCTGAGCGCAAGGACTGCCGCCAGCATCAGCACCGTCCCGATCAGGGTGCCGGCCGGGGAGCCGCGCGCATAGCGCACCACTTCCGGCGCACGCAGGCGCACATCCATGCCCATGCCGACGGCAAAAAAAACGGCAAGCAGCAAAAACAAGCCGGCAAGCGCCGCGCCGGCGGCCCCATGGGCAGCCCTTCTGCAGATGCCGGCAGCGCCGCCCTCCCCCCATGTCCCTTTATGCATTCCGTTCCTCATGACACCTTTTTTCTGTGTTGACATTTCCTATGTTCAAACGGACGGCGATCCCTTCCTCGATGCTGCGCACCGCTTCAAAGACCGTGATCGTCGCGTGATCCATGCGGTTCCCGTTGGGACCCACCGGCTTTTTGAGCAGCTCCGGCGCTGCGGCGGCGGATGCCCGGCATCGATGCTCTGATTATATCACATAAGAACCTGTCCCGTCGAGTTTTTTAACGGTTTTGTGCATTTGCCTTTGCCCGTTCTCACCTTGCAAACGCCTGAATGATGCGGTATAATAGGATGAATTTATTTGCGCATATCCACCGGGCAGACGGGTCCGCCGGGCCCCTGCCCCGCAAAGGGATTGGGAAAGGGATTTCATGAACCCATCACGCAAGGCGCCCGCCTATGACCTGATGTGCGTGCCCGTCGCGCTTTACACGGCCATGGCCGCCGTGTTCCTGGCGGCGGCTGCGCTCTTTGTCTGCATACAAGGCCCGCTTTACCATGCCGCGGGCGTCCTGCGGGATGCAGGCGGGCTGACCGAGACATACGGCGTGCCGATGGTCGTGCTCTCCCACATCGATGCCGAGCCGCCGCATTCGCTCGATGAGGAAACGGTGCAGGACCCGGAGACGCTCGCTCCCGCCGGAGAAAGGAGCGGCGCATGACCTGCAAGCGCTGGTGCCTGATCACGGCCGCGCTTCTTGCGCTGACGGCCCTGCTCACCGTGCTGACGGTGGTAATTGTCGATCCGTTTGAAATCTACCACCGCGCTCTGTTTTACAGCCCGCCCTATAACAGCGCCACGCAGGTCTATTCCAACGCGGGCGTGGCGCGGAATTTCACCTATGACAGCGTCATCATCGGCTCCTCGGTCACGGAAAACTGCACCCCCAGCGTCTATGATGCGGCCCTGGGCGGCCGCTTTGTCAAGCTGTGCATGAACGGCGGCCTCTCCGGCGACCATGCGCGGATGATGGATGCCGCGTTTGAGCATCAGGAGATCCGCCGCGTCGTCTACGGGCTTGACCTGTTCGCCTATTCGCAGTATTACAGCAATCTGAAAGCGCCGATGCCCGAATATCTCTATGACGGCAGCCTGCTGAGCGATGTGGCCTACTGGTTTAACCGTGATGTGCTCTTTTCCGCCATTCCCCAGGCGCTTAGCCGTCTGGGCATTCCCGATGAAGACGAGGCGCGCGACCGCATGTATTTCTGGGATCCGCCGGAGCTCCCCGGCGCGCAGGCGCTGGCCGCAGGCGTGGATCTTTCCTCGCCGCTGCCTGAGCAGCCCCTGTCCGCAAGGCTGATGGATTTTGCGCAGATGTGCTGTGAGGAAAACCTGCTTTCCTATATACGCGCGCACAGGGAGACGACTTTTACCGTGTTTTTTCCTCCCTACTCCCTGCTCTATTGGGCCAACGAGGCGCGAAACGGAGATTTTGAAACGCGGCTCGCCCAGAAAGAGCAGATCATGCACATGCTGATCGGCGAAGAAAACGTGCAGCTTTACGACTTTCAGACATACGCCGGCTTTGTAAACCAATATGACCTGTATTACGATCGGATTCATTACATTTCTTCCGTCAACGATGCCATGGCGCAGGCTATGGCGGCAGGAACCTGCCTGATCACGGATGCTCAGCAGATCGGCGTGCAGATCCGCGCGCTGCGCGAGGCGGTCTATGAACTCTTTGAAACGCCTTCGCCCTGAGCGGCCCGGTTTTTCGCCCCTATGGGGCTCCCCTTCCGCGCCTCATCCGATTCGCCTCTGATTTTCCCCCCATTTTGCTCTTTGTTCCGGTGAAAGGAGAAACTTCATGACCCGCAAACGCTGGGCCATCTTCACCCTCTCGCTGCTGCTGGCAGGCGTCGCGGGCATCATCGGCTCCGTCGTCCTGATTGATCCCTTTGAGATCTACCGGCAGGCGACGGCCTTCATCCCCCCGATCACAAACGGCACGCAGATCTATTCCAATGCGGGCATCGCCAAAAACTATGCGTATGACAGCATCGTCATCGGTTCTTCCATGACGGAGAATTTTGCCCCCAGCCAGCTCGACGCGCTGCTGGGCGGCCGCTTCGTCAAGCTGCCCGTGAATGCCGGTTCCCCTTTCAATCACAAGCAGATGATGGATATGGCCTTTGACACGCACGATGTGCGGCGCGTGCTCTATGGACTTGATGTGGAGCTGATGTCCTACTTCTACACCACGCCCAAGTGCGAGATGCCGGATTATCTGTATGATGCCAGCCAGTTCAACGACGTTCACTACTGGTTCAACCTCAGCGTGCTGACGGAATACATTCCTCAGTGTCTGGCCACATGGGGAGAGCGGGATGATTCGCTGCGCGACACCATGTACACATGGGGCGGCCTGTATGCCTACGGCCCGCAGGCAGCGCTGGCGGATGTATCCATCACGGGTGAAACCGTGGAGCAGGGCATGCCGCAGGAAGATCCCCAGCTCAGCCAGCAGGTGCGCCTGAATGTGGAACACAACATCGTCAGCTTTATCACCGCCCATCCGCAGACAGAATTCCTCTTCTTTTTCCCGCCTTACTCCCTGGCACACTGGTATGAATTCTATCAGCAGGGAGATCTTCAAAATCAGCTCACGCAGAAAGAGGCGGTCGTGAAGGCGCTTCTTCCTTATGAAAACGTCAAAATCTATGATTTTCAGGCACGGATGGACTGGATTCTGGATCTGAACAACTACATCGACACCAGCCATTACGGCCCCTGGATCAACGAGGAAATCGCCTCTGCCATCAGCGAGGGAAGAGAACGCGTCACCTCCGTCGCCCAGGTGCAGAAAAACGACGCCGAGATCCGCCGCCGGGTCGATGAGCTTGTCGCCGCGGGAACCTGGCCGGATTCCTTTCAAGACTGACGCACAAAGGAGAGACCGTCATCATGCTGTTTAACTCTTACGTCTTCATTCTGGCGTTTCTGCCGTTGACGCTGCTTGTGTATTTCCTGCTGGGACGCCTGCCCGAGCGCGTGCAGTTCAACAAGGCCTTTCTTGTGGTGGCCTCGATCGTGTTTTACGGCTACAACAATCCCCGCTATGTGCCGATCATCGTGGCCAGCATCCTCATCAACTACGCGCTCAGCCAGCTGATGCTCATGCAGCAGAAAAAGGCCGTGCGGCTGCCGCTGATGCTCATCGGCCTGGCCGCCAATCTGGGCGTGCTCTTTTACTTTAAATATCATGATTTCTTCTATGAAAACCTGAACAGCGCGTTTGGCCTGTCCCTGCCGCTCAATCACGTGATGCTGCCGCTGGGCATCTCGTTTTTCACCTTTCAGCAGCTGTCCTATGTGATCGACAGCTACCGGCAGACCGTGCCCCGCTACAACATCCTTGACTATGCGCTGTTCGTCACATTCTTTCCGCAGCTGATTGCGGGGCCCATTGTGCTGCACAGCGAGATCGTGCCCCAGTTCGCCAACCCCAAGAACCGGCACTTCAGCTTTGACAACTTTGCCCCCGGCCTGTATGCCTTTGCGCGCGGCCTTATCAAAAAGGTGGTCATCGCCGATACATTCGCCATCGCCGTGGAAGCCGGCTTTGGCGCGGCCGCAACGCTCAACACGGCAGAGGCCTGGTTCGTCGCCATCGGCTATACCCTGCAGCTGTATTTTGACTTTTCCGGCTACTGCGACATGGCAACAGGCATCGGCCTGATGTTCAACATTCAGATTCCCATCAACTTCAATTCGCCTTACAAGAGCATGAACATCCGCGAATTCTGGCAGCGGTGGCACATCACGCTCTCCCGTTTTCTGACCACGTACATCTATTTTCCCCTGGGCGGCAGCCGCAGGGGGCTCGCGCGCACATGTATCAATCTGATGATCGTGTTCCTGGCCAGCGGCCTGTGGCACGGCGCAGGCTGGCTTTTCCTTCTCTGGGGGCTGATGCATGGGGCGGCCAGCGTGCTCTACCGCATTTTCCGCCGGCAGTATGATGCGCTGCACCCCGCGCTGCAGTGGATCCTCACATTCGGCTTTGTCGTCGTGGCCTGGGTCTTCTTCCGCGCCACCAGCATGACGGATGCCCTGGCGATTGTCAAATCCATGTTCATGATGGACTTTGGGCCGCTGCGTTCGGAGATCACATCCGCATTTGCCCTGCCCGGCGGCTTCCATCCCGGATACAACGCGCTGTATATGCTCGCATGGTATGCGCTTTCCCTGTTTGCCTGTCTGGGCATGCGCAACACCTATGAAAAGACGCTAGCGTTTAAGCCCACGCTCGTCAACGCGGCCACGACCGTGCTGATGATCCTTTACTGCACGCTTTGCCTTTCCAACGTCAGCGTATTCCTGTACTTCAATTTCTGATTCCAGTGGCCGGGCCGCATGGCCGTCTCCGCCCCGGATCTTTTTCCCCTCCTTTTCCCCTGTCCCTCACGGGATCGAATGATATCGAAATGATGAAGAAAAAAACATGGTCGTTCCTGTGCCTTTCGGGCCTCGCAGGCGCCGCTGCGTTCCTCTGCGCGCTGGTGATCTTCGTGGATCCCTTCCAGATCTACCGTCTGGCCACGCGCTACATTCCGCCGATTGACAACACCACGCAGGTGTATAGCAACGCCGGCATTGTGAGAAATTATGCGTATGACAGCGCAATTGTCGGCACATCGGTGACGGAAAACTTCCATCCCTCGCTGATGGACGAGCTGCTCGGCGGCCGCTTTATCAAGCTGTGCACATCCGCCGGCACGGCGTATAACCACGCGCTTTTGCTTGACCTCGCTTTCCGCACGCATGACATGGCGCGCGTTGTCTATGGGCTTGACGTGTATTCCCTGATCGGCGCGCTTGATAAAACCGGCAGCACCGTGCCCATGTATCTGTATGATGACAATCCGCTCAATGATGTGTCCTACTGGCTCAACCGCTCGGTGCTCGGCTCCTTCCTCCCGCGCTGCCTGCGCACGTGGGGCCAGCGGCAGGATGACACGATCCGTGATACCATGTATAACTGGGCCGGCCGGGATGAATACGGCCCGGTCGCGCTGTACAACGCGGAGTTTTCTCCCCCCACGGACATGCTTGCCGCGGACAGGCATGTGGAAATCGCCCAGGCAAACCTGAAAACGCACATTCTCCCTTTCATTGAAGCGCACCCCGAGACCCGGTTTGACTTCTTCTTTCCCCCCTATTCCGCGGCGGAATGGTCCACGATGAAGAGCCGGGGCACGCTGGAGGCGATGCTGACCCTCCGCGGGCTTTGCTATGACATGCTCAGCGGCTATGACAACGTGACGCTCTATGATTTTACCGTGCGGGAAGACTGGGTCCTTGACCTGAATAACTACAAAGATACGCTCCACTATGGGGAATGGATCAACGACGGGATCACGCGCTGCATCGCCCGCAGCGAATATGCCGTGACCAGCCGGGCGCAGGTCGACGCGGCTACGGAAACGCTGCGCGGCTGGGCGGATGCGCTGATCGACGCCGGGAAATGGATTTTTTAAGGAGGGCCCATGCCTACATCGCGCAGAACTTCACCCATGCGCGGCAAAACGCCGCAGCAGCCCAATCCGCTGCTCCGCGTGCTCCTTGCGGCGGCCGCTGTGGGGCTGATTGTGCTGCTGAGCGCGGGAATGACCCGCCTTTTGCAGAAACCCAGCGCGGATGTTCTGGCCGCCGCTCAGGGGATCACGCCCGCGCCGCCGACGCCTGAGCCGACCCCGTCGCCCGAGCCGACCATCACGCCCACACCGCCCATGTATGCTCCCTTCGGCGCGCAGTATGGCTATGGAGGCGAGGAACTGCTTCCCCATACGCCCACACCCGCGCCGGATGTCCGCACCGCCACGCCTTCCCCCTCTGCGCCCGCCGCAACCACGGCGCGCCTGCTGAAAAAGGGGATGAGCGGTTCGGATGTCACGCGCCTTCAGCAGGCGCTGGCCGATCTGGGATACCTGAGCGATACGGCGGACGGACAGTTTGGCACCAACACGCAAAACGCCGTCATCCTGTTCCAGGCGGTCAACGGTCTGAGCGCCGACGGCCTGGCGGGGGAACAGACGCTTGCGCTGCTTTACAGCGGCCGCGCACTCTCCGCCGCAGAGGCCCCGCCGATGGACTATCTGGTGCTGATCAACCGTGAGCAGCCCGTGGATCAAAACTATGTGCCCATGGATCTGGTCAAAATTGAGGATGTGCTCTCCGGCGACGTGGTCAAGGTGAAATACAGCGGCACGCGGGCCAACCGCACGGCCACCGAAGCCCTGGGAAAGATGCTTGAGGCGGCCATGGAAGACGGGCTTGACCATTTCCAGATCTCCTCCGCTTACCGCACGTACGCCGAGCAGCAGCAGCTGGTGGATAACTCTGTGGCCGAATACCGCAGCAAAAATCCCAGCTGGTCGCGCGACCGCTGCCTCTCCGCCACCTATCAGACCGTTGCTCCCGCGGGCACAAGCGAGCATCAGAGCGGGCTTGCCTTTGACATCACCGTGCCCGGCGTCAGCTTTACCGGCACCGAGCAGCAGAAGTGGCTGCATGAGCACTGCACCGAGTATGGTTTTATTGTGCGCTTTACCGAAGAAAAGAGGAGTATCACCGGGTTTTTGGCCGAATCCTGGCATTTCCGATATGTGGGTGTGGAAGCCGCTGAGGTCATGGAAAAAAACAACTGGTGTCTGGAAGAGTATATCGAGCACATGAATTTGTAACCCGCCCTCCTATGCCGGCCGCCGGAGGCCGACGCTGCGAAGAAGCATTTACAAAAAGGATTTCCATCATAAAGGCCGGGATGCCGCCGGCCCACGCGCGTGGGTTTGGCGGCATCCCGGCCTCTTTCTGTCAGGATCGGATGCCATTGATGATAAATCCCTGATCCGCATCCACCGTGATGCACATGCCCTGTTTGAGCATATGCATCGCCTGGTTGGTGCGGTCCATAAACAGGGGGATTCCCAGAGCCTGGCAGGCAACGGCAGCATGGCATTCCATGTTCGTCTCCTCCACGATCACAGCGGCCGCCTTGCGCAGATAGGGCAGCATCTCGCTGGTGGTCATCTTGGTGACGATGATCATGCCGTCTTTAAAGTTGCTCTCCAGATCGCTGAGCGTATTTACGCTGCACACGCGTCCGCCCACGCAGCCCTGGCCTACGCCCACGCCGCGCAGCAGCACGTCGCCCACGATGTGCGCCTTGATGAGGTTGGTGGTGCCGGATACGCCGGTGGGCACGCCGGCCGAAATGATGACCACATCCCCCGTCTTGACCAGGCCCGATTGCTGAGCAACATCCACAGCCATGCCGATCATCTCGTCGGTATCCTTGCTCATCTCCATGCGGGCCGGCACCACGCCATAGCAAAGGCCCAGCTGATGATAGGTATGCTCGCTGGTCGTCGGGGCGATCACCGGGCAATTCGGGTGGAAGCGTGCCACCATGCGGGCGGTGGTGCCGGAGTTGCTGGGGGTGATGATGGCGGCGGCATCCAGTTCCCCGGCCATTTCACAGCAGGCGAAAGAAACGGCATCCGCCACCGTGCGCACAGCGCTTCTTCGGGCCACATCGCTCTGGATGGCCTGCCCATCCCCGCTCAGCCCGCGCGCCTCGATATAGGAAGCGATGCGCACCATCGTGTTCACCGCCTCCAGCGGATAGCGGCCGGCGGCCGTTTCTCCGGAAAGCATCACCGCATCCGTGCCGTCGATAATGGCGTTGGCCACGTCGCTGGCCTCCGCGCGGGTCGGGCGCGGGTTGCGGATCATGGAATCGAGCATCTGCGTGGCCGTGATGACCGGCTTGGCCGCCACATTGCACTTGTGGATAAACTGCTTTTGCAGCACGGGCACCTCTTCCATGTCCACCTCCACGCCCAGGTCGCCGCGGGCGACCATGATGCCGTCGGACACCTTGAGGATCTCGTCAAAGTTATCAACGCCCATGCGGTTTTCAATCTTGGAAAAGATCTGCACATGGCTTCCGCCGTGGTCGGCGCAGAGCTTGCGGATGGTCAGTACGTCGCTCGGCCGGCAGACAAACGAAGCCGCGATCAGGTCGATGCCCTTTTCAATGCCAAAGAGAATATCGCTTCGATCCTTCTCCCCGATGGACGGCATCTGCAGGTCGACATCCGGCACGGAAATCCCCTTGCGATTGCCCAGCACACCGCCATTGGTGACCGAGCAGACGATGTCCGTGCCGTTTTCAATGCGCAGCACGTCCATGGCCAGCAAGCCATCGTCGATCAGCACGCGGGTTCCGGGCCGCACCAGCTCCACCATCCGGGGATACGTGATGGATACCTGCGTCTCATCCCCCTCCACGTCGCGGCTTGTGAGGATGAACTCGTTTCCCGCTTCCAGCGTCACCTTGTCTCCCCGCAGCGTTTTGGTGCGCACTTCCGGGCCCTTTGTGTCCAGCATGATGGCCACTGGCAGGTTTTTCTGCTCGCGCAGGCGTTTGATGCGGTCGATGCGCGCCCCCTGCTCCTCATAAGAACCGTGGGACATATTCAGGCGGCATACGTTCATGCCCGCATCCATCAGCCTGGAAACCATCTCCTCGCTGTCGCTGGCAGGCCCCAGCGTGCAGACGATCTTCGTCTTTCTCAACATAGGAATTCCTCCCTTTTCCTTCCGCCTCCACGGGCGGCTTCTTTTTCTTTCAGTAACCCATACAAAAAAATTTTACCCTGAAAATCCTGTGCTGTCAACGCCTGCACCCTTCGGCTCCTGTTATTTTTTCTTTACAGACGGGCATCCCGGCAAAGACGCCCGCGCTTTTTCGCAAAACCGCTGAATTTCGGGAAGCGGCGCGGGTTTTTCAAAACAGGGCACGCGGGTTTTTCAAAACAGGGCTAGCCAGATGCGTGGGGATTGATTATAATGTAGGCTGTGTGGTTGTGCGCCTTGGGCGCCATGCAGAAGAAATACGTCCGCAGCGGGTGGGTCTATGCTTTTTAATTCCTTTGAGTTCCTGATCTTTTTTCCAGTTGTCACGCTTTTCTATTTTCTGATTCCGGGCCGCGTGCGCTGGGTGTGGCTGCTGGTCACCAGCTATTTCTTTTATATGAACTGGCACGCGGAATATGCGCTTTTGATGGCGGCCTGCACGGCGGTCACCTATCTGTGCGGCCTGCTGATCGATGGCCGGGCGGAAAAAAAGGCCCGCCGGCGCATTCTCATCGCGGGCATTGTCTTCAACGTGGGCATGCTGGCCTATTTCAAATACACGGGCATGCTGCTTGACCTCATCACCCGCGTGTGCGATGCGCTGGACCTGCCCTTCACCATGCCCAAGGTCAGCATCCTGCTGCCCGTCGGCATCAGCTTTTATGTGTTCCAGGCGCTTTCCTATATGATCGACGTGTATAAGGGCCGGGTAAAGCCGGAACGGAACCTGTTTAAGTACGCCCTGTTTGTCTCCTTCTTCCCGCAGCTGGTCGCCGGCCCGATTGAGCGGTCAGGCCGGCTGCTGCGGCAGGTTTCCAAGCCGCATGATTTTGACGGGAAGCGCGTGCGCGACGGCCTGCTCATCATGCTGCTGGGCTACTTTGAAAAGATGGTTATCGCCGACCGCGCAGCCATGTATGTCGACGCCGTTTTCGGCGGATGGTATTACGCCTCCGGTGCGCAGATTGCTCTGGCCACCGCCGTCTTTGCCGTGCAGGATCTGTGTGACTTTGCGGGTTACAGCTACATCGCCATCGGCGCGGCCAAAGTGCTGGGCATCGACCTGATGACCAACTTCCGCCAGCCCTATTTTGCCCACTCGGTGCAGAATTTCTGGGCCCGGTGGCACATCAGCCTGAGCACATGGTTCCGCGATTACATCTATTTCCCGCTGGGCGCCGGCCGCGGCTCCAAACTGCGCAAATCCTTCAACCTGATGGTGGTCTACACCCTCAGCGGCCTGTGGCATGGGGCCGCTCTCAAATACGTGGCCTGGGGCATGCTCAACGGCGCCTTTCAGGTGGCCGAGGGGCTGATTCCCCCGCGCAAGCCCCGGCATCCGCGCCTTCATCTGCTTTTCAGCATCCTGCGCACGGATTTCCTGATTCTGATCACCATGCTGGTTTTCCGTGCCGGTTCCCTCTCCACGGCGCTTGACATGCTCATCAAAATCCCCACCGAGTGGGGGATCGGGGACTTTGCCACGGGGTTTTCCTTCATGCAGGCGCTGTGCCTGGGGGTCTGCACGGTGATCCTCTTTCTGATGGAGCTCCTTCATGAAAAGAGAAAAACGCTGACCGAGCTCACCGACAGGCTGCCCAGCGCCGTGCGCGGCGCGCTGTACCTGGCCGCGGTGATGGCCATTGTCATCTTCGGCGTCTGGGGGCCGGGCTACAGCGCGCAGGCATTCATCTATTTCCAGTTCTGATCCGGAGGGCAGTGCAGTGAAAAATAAGGTTTTCCGCGTCATCCTCTGGCTGGCGGCGCTGTGCGTCTGCCTGGCCCTCGCCGACAGGCTGACCCGGCGCGACGACGGCGCGCGCAAGTACGGCCCGTTCTTTGAGGATCAGCAGGATTACGATGTCCTCTTTCTGGGCACAAGCCGTGTCCTGGACGGCATCTCGCCCATGGAGCTGTGGCGTGATTACGGCATCACCAGCTACAACATGGGTAACTCCTCCGAATGCCTGGAGGTCACCGAGTGGGTGCTGCGCCTGGCGCTTGAATATCACACGCCGCAGATCGCCGTCATCGACGTATATTATGTGGATCGCCCGCTTGACGATGCCTGGGCATACACATACCGGCACATGTTCTATGACGAGGTTCCCCTCTCCCGCAGCAAGATCGAGGCCGTGCGCGCCACCCTGCCCGAAGACCATTATCTGGAATTCCTCATGCCGTTTTCCCTTTACCATGGCCGATGGGAAGAGATCCTCTCCGGCAGCACGGCACGGCTGGTGGAATGCGAACCCTTTATGATGGGCAGCGAGATGCGCATCGGGCGCGTGGTTCCCCTCGCTTATCCCACCACAACCGAGGCGGCGCAGGAAGAACTGCCCGGCCATGATGCGCTTCGCAGGATCGCGGCCCTGTGCCGGGAAAACGGCATTGAGCCCGTGTTTGTGATGCTTCCCGCCCCCATCAGCGAGCAGGAGCAGCGAAACGTGCGCTCTGTGCAGGCCATTGCCGACGAACTGGGCGTGCCTTTCCTCAACATGCTCGACATGAGCGGCGTGGTCAACTACGAAACGGACTGCTATGATTATCTGGGCCATCTCAATCCGGACGGTGCCAGCAAGGTGACGGCCTGGCTGGGCCAGTGGCTGCAAAACACATACGGCCTTGAAGATCGGCGCGGCAGCGCCGTGAGCGCCTATTGGGATGAAAACCTCGCCCTGTATGAAGCCTATTATGAGGAACTGTGGGCAGACCTGTCGCTGCTGCCCTCCTCTTGACATTTTTCGCCGCTTTGATACAATAAAAAACACGAATACAGGCAGCGCCGCTCCTCTCGGATGCCGGCGGACGCCGTGTGATCCCATCGTTTGTCAATCTGTCAAAAGGAGTTGGATTTTATGACATTTGAAGCTCTTCGAGAGATCATCACTTCCACGGTTCCCGCAAGCGCGGGCAAGGTGGAGCCCGACGCCATGCTCGTGCCGGATGTCTGCGCGGACAGCCTGGATACGGTGGAGCTGAGCATGGCGCTGGAAGACCGGACGGGCGTGCCCGTGCCGGATGACCTGATGGCCACATTCCGCACGGTTGCCGACCTTCACCAGTATATGAATGAGCATGGCGCCTGAGCCGATGACCGCGCGCGAACGGCTCGACTCTGTTCTGGATCCCGGCACGATGAGGGAGCTGTTTGCCGATGTCGTGGGGGGAGATCCTCTCTGTTTTCCGGGATACAGGCAGAAGATGGCCGCGCAGCGCGAAAAAACGGGCATGCCCGAGGCGATCGTCACCGCTGTAGGGGCGATCGAGGGGATGCCTGCCGTCATCGGCGTGCTGGACAGCGCCTTTTTCATGGGCAGCATGGGCACCGCCGTGGGGGAAAAGGTGACCCTGGCGGTGGAATACGCAGCGCGCCGCCATCTGCCGCTGATCCTTTTCAGCGCAAGCGGCGGCGCGCGCATGCAGGAAGGCATCCTCTCGCTCATGCAGATGGCCAAGACAAGCGCCGCCATCGCGGCCTTTCAGGCTGCGGGCGGGCTGTATATCAGCGTGCTCACGCACCCCACCACGGGCGGCGTAGCCGCGAGCTTTGCCAGCCTGGGGGACATCATGCTCGCTGAGCCGGGGGCGCTGATCGGCTTTGCCGGCCCCCGCGTGATCGAGCAGACAATCGGCCAGAAGCTTCCAGAGGGGTTTCAGCGCAGCGAGTTTCAGCTTGAGCACGGATTCCTCGATCAAATCGTGCCGCGCAGCCAGATGCGCGCCACGCTGAGCCGGCTGCTGCGCCTGCATGGATTCGGGAGGAACGCGGATGAAAGCCATCCTTGAACAGCTTGACGCCGTGGAAGCGGCGCTTCGCTCCGCGGAGGAGGCCGAACGCGGCCCTCTTCTCGTGCGCTGGGCAGAGCTGCTTGAGCGCTGCCGTCACCTGACCCCGCAGGACCGGGTTTATCTGGCGCGGCATCCCCGGCGCCCCCGGATCGGGGAAACCGTCAACGCCCTGTTCACCGATTTTTTTGAGCAGCGGGGAGACCGCCTGTGCCGTGAGGATGCGAGCATCCTGTGCGGCATCGGCTTGTTCCAGGGCCGCCCGGTCACGATTGTGGGCCACCGAAAGGGGCGCACGCTGGAAGAAAACATGGCGTGCAACTTCGGCATGCCGGGCCCGGAGGGATACCGCAAGGCGCAGCGTGTCATGCGGCAGGCGGAGAAATTCGGCCGCCCCGTGATCACATTCATCGACACGCCGGGCGCCTATCCCGGTGTGGAAGCCGAAGAGCGCGGGCAGGGGGAGGCCATTGCGGGCAGCCTGGCCGTCCTGAGCGGCCTGCGCGTGCCGGTGATCGCCGTGGTCATCGGAGAGGGAAACAGCGGCGGGGCGCTTGCGCTGGGCCTGGCCGACCGCGTGCTGATGCTGGAAAATGCCTATTACGCGGTGCTGAGCCCGGAGGGCTTTTCCAGCATTCTGTGGAAAGATCCCTCCCGGCGCGGCGAGGCGTGCGATGTGATGAAATTGACCGCGCAGGATTTGATGGACTTCGGCGTGATCGACGAAATCATCCAGGAACCTCTGGGCGGCGCACAGCGGGATCACGCGGCGTTGTTTCACGCGCTTGATGGCGCGCTTGCGCGCACACTCGACGCCCTTTCTTTCATGGGCACGGATGAGCTGCTTGCCGGCCGGTATGAAAAATACCGCCGGATCGGCCGCTCTTGAGCCGTGCCTTTCCTTAAGATGGGAGGCCAAGACGATGAACGGATTACGTTTGCTGGGCACGGGCCGCGCGCTGCCCAAACAGGCGCTTGACAACGACGCCATGACGCGCTTTGTGGACACGAGTGACGAGTGGATTCAAACGCGCACGGGCATCCGCCAGCGCTATTTCTGCACGGAGGGAGAAACCGCCACGACGCTGGCCGTAGAGGCCGCGCGCATGGCGCTTGAGCGCGCGGGGATTGGCAAAAGCGAGATCGGCTGCCTGCTGGTCGCCACCAGCTCCGGGGAATACGTCATGCCCAGCACGGCCTGCCTCGTGCACAGCGCGTTGGGGCTTGACCCGGATATCCCCGTGATGGACGTGGGCGCGGCATGCGCGGGCTTCCTGTATGCGGTGGAAACGGCGCGCGCGCTGATGATCGCCGGCCACGGACGGTATGCCCTTGTTGTGGGGACGGAGCAGATGAGCCATCTGCTTGACATGGCGGACCGCAACACATGCGTGCTCTTTGGGGACGGTGCGGGCGCGGCCGTGTTTGCCCTGGACCCTGACGGCGAATACACGAGCGTGTGCGGCACGCGGGGGGATATGGCCATCCGCGTGGGCGGTCCCCGGCGTGCGCAACCCATGGCCATGGACGGGCAGAGCGTCTTCCGCTTTGCGGTTTCCACCATCCCCCAATGCGTGGAGCAGCTGCTTTTAAAAGCGGGGCGGGCGCTTGAAGAGGTGGACTGGGTGGTCTGCCATCAGGCCAACCAGCGCATCATCGATGCCAGCGTGCGCCGGCTGGGTGTTCCCGCTGAAAAATTCTATAAAAACCTTGACCGCTATGCCAATACGAGCGCGGCAAGCATCCCCATCGCGCTGGATGAGCTGTGTGAGCAGGGGCGCCTGAAAGCGGGCATGCGCCTGATCATGGTGGGCTTTGGCGGCGGCCTGACATGGGCCGGCGTGATGATGCGCGCCTGAGGGCACGATCCTGCCGCTTTTTCCCTTTCTCTCTCCTTCATTCAGTGCGCAGAAAAGAGGGCATCCACGTGAAACTCGCATTTCTTTATGCCGGGCAGGGCAGCCAGCGCGCCGGCATGGGGTGCGACCTGTATGAGGCGTATCCCGAATTCCGCGCGGCGTTTGACGCCGCTAATCCCGGTTTTGATCTCCGGCGCGTCTGCTTTGAGGATCCGGATGGCGTCATCGGCCTGACGCAGTACACACAGCCCTGCATGGTGGCCTTTGCCGCCGGCGTGACCGCCGTGCTCTCCGCGCGCGGGGTTGTTCCTGCCTATGCCGCCGGCCTGAGCCTGGGCGAATACAGCGCCCTGCAGGCCGCAGGCGTGTTCACCGCAAAAGCCGCGGTTGAGCTGGCCGCCTTCCGCGGAAGGGCGATGGCCGAGGCCTCCGCAGGCCGTCCGAGCGCCATGACCGCCGTGCTGGGCCTCGGGCGCGAATCCCTTGAACAGTGCTGCCGGGAGGCATCCGGCGCGGGCGTTGTGCGCATCTGCAATTACAACTGTCCCGGTCAGCTGGTCATCGGCGGCGATCGGGAGGCCGTCGCGCGGGCAGGGGAGCTTGCAAAGGCGGCCGGAGCCCGCCGGCTTCTCCCCCTGCGGGTCAGCGGCCCTTTCCACACGCCGCTGATGCAGCCCGCCGCGCAGGCGCTTGCCCGCCGGTTTGAGACGGAAGTCTTTGGAGAGATGCGCTTTCCCGTACTCTTCAACTGCCTGGGCGACATGAAGCAGCCGGAACAGTCCATCGCGCAGCTGCTTATCCGCCAGGTATGCGAAAGCGTCTATATGGAGGACATCATCCGCCGTCTGGCCGCGCTCGGGGTGGATACGGTTATCGAAATCGGTCCGGGGCAGGCGCTCTCCGGCTTTGTAGCCAAAACCGTGGGCGGCGCGATCACCTGCCACGCCCTTTCGGATGTCCCTTCGCTTGAAGCCGCCCTTTCCGTGTGCGCTTAGTCCTTCTTCGCCCTTTGCCGGGAAACATGCGGCAGACAGCTTCTTCTTTGCCACAATGTCACGCCATGAATTTCAAAATGGGCAAAAAAATAACCCCTCTCCACGAAGGAGAAGGGGTTTATTCATCCAATTCATTTATATCTTTTGGCAGGCCGGACAGTACACGCTGCTCCTTCCGCCGATCCCCGTGCGGCAGAGCGTTTTCCCGCAGACCGGGCGGGGCTCGCCGTCCTGTCCATAGACCTGTAGAAACGGCGTGTTGCGGTAGTCCTGTCCCTTTGCCGCCAGATATTCCTCCGGCGTAGTCTTGTTCTTTTCAGGCACGGCTGTCACCGGCCTTTCTTTGCGGATTTTTTGATTTCCTCATGATAGAAGAAATTCACGATGACCGGCGGCTCATCAAACGGCTTATGGATGGTGCTATCATCACGGACATACTCCAGGCTGTTTTGCCTTGCATAAGCCCGCACCCGTTCATCAAGCGCTTCCCAGTATGTCCTGCTTCCCTGGATGTATATCTCCTCATAAAGCGGATAAAGCTTCAGATACTTCTCCCTGATATACTGCAAAATAACCCTTTTATAGCTGCCGCGCAGATTCAGATTCTCCAGCCAGATGAAGTTGCATTGATTTTTTACGCGATC
>DVMG01000249.1 GCA_018715105.1 Candidatus Ventricola intestinavium | reverse complement strand
GCTGCGGACGGGTGTTCCCGCCGCTTTTGCTGCTCCGCTCCCTGCGCTCCGGAAGGACAGGACATGGGCGGTTTTGCTTCATCAGGCAGCCGGGAGCCGCTGACGATGCGGCTCCCGGAGAAAAGAGGCTTATTCCCAGATCATGTACTTGGCCAGAACGCCGACAAAGCGGTCATAGGTGGTATTGGTCAGGCCGCTCGTCACCGCCCAGACCTTCTGGGGATAGTAAAGCGGGGCATACAGCGCATCATCCGCCACTTTGCAGAGCATGTCGTGATAAATGGCGATCCGCTTTTCGGTATCCTGTTCCTGAGCGGCTTCCTCGGCCATGGCATCCAGCTCAGGATCGCTGATGCTGAAGTAATTCAGGTATCCCGTGGAGGTAAAGCTCATGGTAGCATGGTGCGCATCCTGGCTCAGATTCAGGCTGGTGACGCAGAGCGCGAAATTCCCCTTCTTAAAATCGTCGCTGAAACCGTTGGCATCGCGCACATCGATTTCTGTGGTGATGCCGACCGCGGCCAGATCCTCCTGGATGACTTCCGCAGCGCTCTTGAATTTGCCTTCTCTGCAGAGGATGGAAGGAATGGTCAGGCCGTCGGCATAGCCCGCTTCGGCAAGAAGCTCTCGGGCCTTTTCGGGATTGTATTCATAGTAGGTGGCATCCTCGGTATAGCCCAGCATGCCCTTGTTGGCGATGCTGTTGGCGGGCTCAGCATAGCCCTCTTCACAGACCTCCATGATGAATTCCCGGTCGATGGCGTAGTTGATCGCCTGGCGGACGCGCACATCCTGGAAGGGCTCAAAGGACTGATTCATGCCCACATAATAGACATTGCCGCTTTCACCGCTGTAGATATCCAGCTGCGGGTTGGCGAGAATGTTGTCGATGTTGTTCATGGAGAAATCGCGGGAGAGGTTGATCTCGCCGTTTTCCAGGGCAAGCATCTGGGTGTTGGCATCCGGGATGATCTTGAAGATCAGATTCTGAATCGCCGGCTTTTCGCCGTAATACTGGTCAAAGGCTTCAAAGACCACCCGGTCGCCGGGCGTGTATTCCACCATGCGGTAAGGGCCGGTGCCGTTTTCCACCTGGCTCAGGTCGCCGTATTCCTCATAGGTGGCCTTGCAGATGATATCCAGGTTAATGGCCACGAAATAGAGGAACGGGCTGTAGTTGGTGGTCAGTTTGACCTTGAGCGTGGTGGGATCGATGACCTCAATGGTGTCAATGTAGTTGCAGTTCAGGGAGAAGCGGCCCGTCTGCTTGCCCAATTCAAGGCTGAAAGCCACGTCATCCGCCGTCAGCAGCGTGCCGTCATGGAAGTATACGTCGTCGCGAAGGGTGATCGTGTAGGTGAGGGTGTCCTCGTCATACGTCCACTCCTTGGCGATGCCCGGTTCCACGTTGCCCTGCAGGTCGTAGTTGACCAAGGATTCATAAGCGTTGCTCATCACCTCGTTGGTCACGATCGTACTGATGATGATCGGATCCAGGCTTTCCAGATCGCTGGCCAGAGAGATGACGACGGTGTCCTGATCCGTCACAAGCGGATTCTCGTCTGCCGAGAGCTTTTCTGACTCGGCAAAGGCTGTGAAGGATGCCGCGAGCATCATGGCAGCCAGGACAAGGGATAAGATCTTTTTCACCGGGTACTCCTTCTTTCTTTTTTGGTTTTATGTCAGACGGGACGGGCCCGCTGCATACACAGGTTCATCAGCTGTTCTGCCGGGGATCCAGCGCGTCGCGCAGCCCGTCGCCAATGGTGTTGAGGGCGAAAACGGTCAGCGCGATCGCCACGCCCGGCACGATCACCAGATAGGGGTCGGTCAGCATGAAATTGCGCGCCTCAGAGAGCATGGTGCCCCATTCAGGCGCCGGGGGCTGAACACCGAGCCCGATAAAGCTCAGGCCGGCAGCCGTGAGAATGATGCTGGCCACAGACATCGTGGCCTGCACGATCACGGGACCGATGATGTTGGGCAGAATGTGACGGACGATGATGCGCACGTCCGATGCGCCGCTGACTTTGGCCGCTTCGACATATTCATCCTGTGCGGCGCTGATCATCAGCGAACGCACCACACGCGTAAAGCGGGGAACCTGCCCAATGGTCATGGCGATCATCAGGTTGGCCATGCTGGAGCCAAGCGCGGAAACGATGGCAATGGCAAGCAGCATGGAGGGAACGCTCATGATGATATCGACGATGCGCATGATGATGTTGTCCACGCGCCCGCCATAGTAGCCCGTAATGCAGCCAAGCGAGCCGCCGACCAGGATGGAAATGGCGACGGAAACAAAACCAATGGACAGAGACAGGCGGGTTCCGTGAACCACGCGTGCAAACACATCCCGACCCAGGGAATCCGTGCCGAAGGGGTGCTCCTGGCAGGGGGGAACAAGGCGGGCACGGCGATTCTGCCCAATGACGAGGGTGTCATAATCCGCGATCACGTCGGCAAAAATCGCCACAAGAATCAGGAACACCATGATGACGAGCCCCACCATCGCCAGCTTGTTTTTTCGAAAGCTGTGCCAGTATTCCGCCCTGCGGCTTGCCTTTTTTGCGGGCCTGCGCTCCGTGTTTGCGTTTTTCACTTTGAATACCTCGCTTTCACGCGCGGATCAATAAACGCATAGGCGATATCGACCACCAGCATTGTCAGGCAGATGAAGGTTGCAAAGAGCAGCACGGTGCCCTGAATCTGGGGAACGTCCTGATTTCGGATGGAAGTGATCATCAGCGTGCCGATGCCCGGCAGGGAGAAGACGGTTTCCACCAGGATGGTGCCGCCCATCAGATAGCCAAAGTCCACGCCGATCACGGTGATCACCGGCATCAGCGCATTTTTCAGCGCATGCACCCAGATGATCTTCTGCTTCCCGGCGCCCTTTGCCTTGGCCGTGCGGATATAATCCTGCTGAATGGTTTCCAGCATGGTGGAGCGCATCAGCCGCATGATCTGCGCCGCGGAGTGCAGCCCAAGAGTGGCCACCGGCAGGACATAATGCGTCCAGTCGCCGACGCCGTTGGAGGGAAGCACATGCAGGCCCACCGAGAAGATGAGAACCAGCACCATGCCCAGCCAGAAACTCGGCATGGAGGAAAACGCAATGGCGGAGGCCGTACAGGCGATATCCACGGCGCTTTGCTGTTTGACCGCGGAGATGATGCCAAATGCAATGCCGACAATGGCGGCTGTCAGAATCCCGAACACCGCCAGCTTGAGCGTCACGGGAAGTTTCAGCGCGATTTCATCGACCACCGGGCGCTGTGTCCGCCACGATGTGCCCAAGTCTCCCTGGAGGGCATTCGCAATATACTTGATGTATTTTTCCGGCAGGGGATCGTAAAACCCGAGCTTTTCATTGTATTCGTAGATGACCTCTTGCGGAGCGTCCTGTCCAAGGGCCATTTCGCCCGGATTGCCCGGGGTGAAGGATAGTATGGTAAAGATCAGCAGAGAAACTCCCAGCAGCGTGGGAATAATCATCAGAATCCGTTTCAGTATGAACTTGCCCAACCGTGTTACACTCCCTCCGGATCTGCATGCCCCGCGGCGCTTGCGGGCATGGCGTCAGACGTATTTTTTTCAGTCAATATGCAGAAGACGCGGATTGAAATCCGGCTCGGACAGGATGACCGGTCCGTTTGGGGTGATGCGAATCAGGTCTTCAATATGGTAGCGATAGCCGTCCACGTGCACGGCGTGCTCGACGCACATCACCATGTCCTCTTCAAACAGGCAGTGGTTATCCGGGGAAAGAATGGGATGCTCATGGCAGGCAAGGCCCAGGCCGTGTCCCTCGTGAACGCGGTTAAACGGAAGCTTCAGTTCCTCGGATTTTTTCTTGGCTACGAAATAGGGGGAATTCGCGGGATTGCCGATGCGGCAGGCATCAATGGCGGCGCGATACACCTCGACCATGCGGGAAAACACATCCCGGTGCTTGACATCCGCGTTGCCGATCACAAATGTGCGCGCAACGTCGGAATTATAGTTGCCAAAGAGCCCGCCGAAATCGATGCGCCCTTCCTCTCCGTCGGCCAGAGGAGAATCATCGGGAAGCGCGTGCACCAGGATCGATCGCTTACCCGTGCCCATGACCAGGAAATCGACCTTGTCACAGCCCAGCTCCAGCATGTGTTTCGACGTGCGCAGGCCCAGCGTGCGCTCCGTTTCACCGATATGGGTTTCCGCCACCGCCCTTTCAAAGGCCTGGCGTGTGCAGGAGGCGGCTTTGGCAAGCAGCTCGATCTCATGAGCATCCTTGACAGCGCGCACCTGCTCGAAAAGGTTTACACAGGGAATGAACTCGGTCTGCGGCAGATAGGCCTTCAGCTCGTTAAAATAGAGCGCGCTGAGGTAATCAAGCTCTATGCCGATGCGGCTGTTTTGAAGACCGCGCTCCAGAATCGCATCCGCCAGAAGCCGAACCGGGGATTCGCGGAACTCAAAGTAATAGTGCTTGTCCCGGATCCAGGTTTCATCCTCAATGGTGTTTTCCTCAATGACACAGCCGATCATCACGGGTTCTGCCTCAAGCGGCAGAAGGGCGATGGCGAGGCGGCTTCGCAGGGATTTCTGCGTTTCGATATAGGTTTCCGCCATATAGAACACATTTTCAGGGGAAACGGCGACCATCGCATCCAGCTTTTCACGCTGCATGACGAGCTTGAGCCGCTCATAACGAAGGGATTTTCCGGAATTTCTCATCGATGGATTCCTCCTGTCCGTTTTTTAGTCATCCGTCTTCGCCGGCGGCCCTTCAGAAGAACTGCGGATATCCGGGAAGAGGATGGATAAGGAAAAACGTGAAAACATGAAAGACGGCCTTTAAGATTCGCGGCCGCAGAAGTGGCAGGCGACAAAATGACCGGGCGAAACCTCGGTAAAAACGGGCTGACAGGATTCGCAGCGGTCCGCTCGATCGGGGTTTTCCGTCTTTAAAAAGCAGCGCGTCTGGAAGCGGCATCCGGGCGGCGGATCGATTGGGCTGGGGATATCGCCTTTGAGAAGGATCCGCTCTCCATGAATCTGTGGATCGGGCACCGGAATGGCCGAAAGAAGCGCCCGGGTATAGGGGTGAACGGGGTTTTGAAACAGCTCCTCTTTGCCGGCCAATTCGACCAGCTTGCCCAGATACATGACCCCGATGCGGCTGCTGACATGCTTGACCACACTCAGATCATGGGCGATAAAGATATAGGTCAATCCAAATTTTTTCTGCAAGTCGTCCAGCAGGTTCAGCACTTGGGATTGGATAGACACATCCAGCGCGGAAACGGCTTCGTCACAGATGATCAGCTCAGGATTCAGAGCGAGCGCGCGCGCAATGCAGATGCGCTGCCTCTGTCCTCCGGAAAATTCGTGAGGCAGCCGGTTGGCATAGTTCTCATCAAGGCCGACCAGCTCAAGCAGCTCGTACACGCGCGCCTGCCGTTGCTGCGGGTTCAGATCCGTGCAGCAGATCAGCGGCTCTGCGATGATCTGCGCCACGCTCATGCGGGGATTCAGGGATGCGAACGGATCCTGAAAGACCATTTGAATCCGGCTGCGCATCTGATGCATTTCCTTTTTTGAAAGGCCGAGCGTGCTTTGCCCGTCAAACAGGATTTCCCCCGATGTGGGCTCGATCATGCGCAGAATCAGACGGCCCATGGTGGATTTTCCGCAGCCGGATTCCCCCACGATTCCCAGTGTCTCGCCCTGATAGACGCTGAAGCTGATATCATCCACAGCCTTCACGATAGGGCCCCGCCGGAGGGATCCGGAACCGGAGGCGGGAAAGTATTTAACCAGGTGTTGGACCCTTAAAAGCTCCTTTTCCATGCGTGCTCCTCCTTTCACAGATTCGGTTCCCTGGCGGCCTTCCGCTCTTGTGCTTCTGCCTGCGCCTTCCAGCAGCGCACCTGATGCCCGGCGCCCAAATCGGTGAGCGCGGGAACCTGCTGCCGGCACTGTGCGCTGGCATAGGGACAGCGGGGATGAAAATAACAGCCGCCCGGAGCTTCCGAAGGATGAGGAACGGATCCCTCTATCGTGTGAAGCCGCCCGCCGTTTGTGTCCACCCGCGGCATGGAAAGAAGAAGCCCCTGGGTATATGGATGACGGGGATCGTGAAACAGATCCACGACGGGCGCCTCCTCCACGATGAACCCCGCATACATGACGGCTACGCGGTCGCACATCTCCGCAACCACCCCCAGGTCATGGGTGATAAACAGGATGGCCGTGTCAAATTGCCTGCGCAATTCGCGCATCAGTTCCAGAACCTGTGCCTGGATGGTGACATCCAGCGCGGTGGTCGGTTCATCGGCAATCAGCAGGTGCGGGTGGCAGGCCAGTGCCATGGCGATCATGACGCGCTGGCGCATGCCGCCGGAAAGCTGATGGGGATACGAGCGATATGTGCGCTCGGGCCCGGTGATGCCGACGGCCTTGAGCATATCCAGGGATTTTTGGCGGATTTCCGATTTGCTCAGGTGTGCGTTGTGCAGGCGGATGGCTTCATCCACCTGCATCCCGATGGTAAACACGGGGTTGAGGGAGGTCATGGGTTCCTGAAAGATCATGGAGATCTTGTTTCCGCGCAGCCGGCGCATCTGTGCCTCGGAATAGGAGAGGATGTTTTCTCCTTCAAAGAGGATTTCTCCTTCCTCAATTTTTCCGGGCGGCATGCTGAGCAGGCCCATGATGGACAGGGATGTCACGCTCTTGCCGCAGCCCGATTCACCGACAATGCCCAGAATTTCCCCCTTATTGATGAAGAGATTCACGCTGTTGACGGAGCGGAAACGCTTGCCCCTGGCCGAAAAGGAAATGGCAAGGTTTTTAATTTCGATCACTTTCTTGTCCATAGGATGAATCCCCTCCGGAAAATGAAATGGCCGGCCCCTGCCGGCGATGCACACACAGTGGCTTAAAATAAATTGGGCTGTATCCAGAGCATGGTCGTATCCAGAACAGGCTGAGACAGGATCTCATGGCCCTGCGGCGTGATATGAACCAGATCTTCGATATGGTAGCGGTAGCCGTCCACAATGGTGCGGATTTCATAACAGAGCATCATATCGACTTCAAGCCCCTTGGTTTCGCCGGGGACAAGCATGGGCAATTCATGGACCCCAATGCCCAAGCCATGTCCGACCAGACTCATGGTAAAGGGGATTTTGGCCTTTTCAAACAGCTCTTTGGTGTAAGCATAAATGTCACACGCACGCGCGCCGGGCCTCAGCTGCTCCAGCCCCCTGACATAGCAGTCCGTCAGCCGCTTATAAATATCCACGTGCTTGGGGTTACGCCGGCCGATCAGGATGCCGCGGGCAATATCAGAATGATAATGATTGAATTTTCCGCCGAAGTCGATATGAATGACGCTTCCCTCTTCAAGCGGGACATCCGGGCTGGGGGAGCAGTGTGCCATTTCGGAGCGCAGGCCGCTGCCCAGGCACATGAATTCAATCGTCTGGCATCCGCCATCAAACATGTTTTTGATGATGCGGACAGCCAGATCGTTTTCCGATTCGCCCACCTGCGTCATGCGAACAGCGGCTTCCATCGCGCGCACGCTCTGAAGCGCCGCATGGGAAAGCTGGCGGATTTCCCGCATCTCCTTAATGGCCCGCACCTGATCGAAGATGCGGTGGCAGGGAACAAACTCCGCCTGCGGCAGCAGCGCCGCCAACTCCTGATAATAGGAAGCCATCAGGTAATTGAGCTCAAAGCCGATCCGTTTGTTTTCAAGGTGTTTTTCTTTGAGGACCTCGGCAAGCAGGGCTATGGGGGAGACCTGATGCTCCACATAGTAGCGTCTGTCGGCAATCCAGGTTTCATGCTCAACCGTAGGCGCCTCGATCTTGCAGGCGATCATGACGGGATCCGATTTGAGCGGCATCACGGCGATGGCCAGCCGCTCACGAATCGAGGTCTGCGTCTGGATATAGGTTTCCGCAAAATAAAGCACATTTTCCGGAGAAATGGCGACGACGGCGTCAAGCACCTGACCGGCCATGTAAGGCTTGCATCGCTGATAACGGCTGCCATGTGTTTCATCGAGCATGAAGTTAAACCTCCTTTGTTT
>DVMG01000248.1 GCA_018715105.1 Candidatus Ventricola intestinavium | reverse complement strand
AGAGAAAAGCAATTGTTTTCGGCATTTTCCTCCAAAATCGTCCCCATGCGCCTGTGGGCCTGCGAAAGCGAGAAAAGCCCGAAACCCGGTGCCGGGGGAACGGCGCCTGAAGCAGCGCAGATCCATCCATGCATGGATCTGCCGCTGACCGGATGTGATTTTTTACATGGATACGGCGCGCGGAGGGGATGACGATAACGGCATTCTATGGTATAATAGGCCAAGAAACTTGGAATGGAGAACCAGAATAACACCCGACTTATGCAAAAAAAGGAGAGTTGCACATGAAAATGACATTCCGCTGGTACGGAAGCGACAGCGACAAGATCACCCTCAAGCAGATCAAGCAGATTCCCAACTGCTCCGGGCTGATGGGCGTGCTTGACTACAAGGCTGCGGGCGAAGTGTGGGAAGAGGAGGAAGTCAAGGCGTATATCGATGAGGTGCACGCCGCCGGGCTGGAGTGCGAGGTCATCGAGAGCGTCAACGTTCACGAGGATATCAAGCTGGGCCTGCCCACGCGCGATCAGTATATTGAGAATTACTGCAAGTCGATCCGCAACCTGGCCAAGTACGGCGTGAAGGTGATTGTGTATAATTTCATGCCGGTGCTTGACTGGCTGCGCACGGATCTGGCCCGTGAAATCCCGGAAGACGGCTCCAACAGCCTGTATTATGACGAGGAAGAGCTTGGTAACATGACGCCCATGGAGATTGTGCGCAGAACGGCGGAAAACTCCAACGGCTTCACCATGCCCGGCTGGGAGCCGGCACGCCTGGCTGAGCTGGAGCGTGTGATGGAGCTTTACAAAAGCGTGGATGCGGCGAAGCTGCGCGAGAATTTCAAGTATTTCCTCGACGGCATCATTCCCACCTGCGAAGAGGTGGGCGTCCGCATGGCCTGCCATCCGGATGATCCGGGCTGGCCGATCTTTGGTCTGCCGCGCATCACGCATGACCAGGAAGGATACGACATCATGGTCAAGCTGCACGACAGTCCCTGCAATACCCTTTGCCTGTGCACCGGTTCGCTGGGCAGCAATGTGCACAATGACATCCCGGCGATGATCCGCCATTTCGGAAAGATGGACCGCATCGGCTGTCTGCATGTGCGCAACATCAAGCACCTGGGCAGCGACCGCCGCTTCCGCGAATCGAGCCATCTGTCCTCGGACGGGGATCTGGATATGTATGAGATCATGAAGGCCGTATATGAGACGTGTCCGGACACCTACATCCGTCCCGATCATGGCCGCATGATCTGGGATGAGGTTGGACGCCCTGGCTATGGCCTGTATGACCGCGCGCTGGGAATCGCCTACCTCAACGGTCTGTGGGAAGCGATTGACAAGAACGCAAAGGCCGCCAAGTAAACGTGGACACCTGAGGAACATGGAACGCATGAAATGTGAGGAATACAGCTATGAAAATGAATCGAGCTTCGCTCTGTGAGCGCGCAGCATGGGAAAAGGTGCACGTCGCTTTGCCGGATTATGATGTGGAGGCGATGGTGGCCCGGACGAAAGAGAACCCGATCTGGGTTCATTTCGGCGCGGGCAATATCTTCCGCGGGTTCATCGCGGCGCTTCAGCAGAAGCTGCTCAACGAAGGGCTTGCGGATCGCGGCATTGTGGCGGCCGATACGTTTGACTATGACATTATCACCAGGATCTACGATCCGTTTGATAACCTGACCATGAACGTCACCCTCAATCCGGATGCGACGACGAGCCGGGAGATTATCGCCTCCGTGGCCGAGGCGCTGCGCGCAGACGCCGCCGATCGGGGACAGATGGCTCGCTTTGCCGAGATTTTTGTCAATCCGTCTTTGCAGATGGTCTCCTTTACGATCACGGAAAAAGGCTACGCACTGCGCAATATGGCGGGCGAGCTGATGCCGGTTGTGTTGGCGGATATGAAGGAGGGGCCGGAGCACGCGCGCCATGCGATGAGCGTTGTCACCGCGCTGATGCTCAAGCGCTTTGAGGCGGGCGCCTGCCCGATTGCGCTGGTGAGCATGGACAACTGCAGCCATAACGGCGAAAAGCTGCGCAGCTCTGTGCTGGAGATCGCCCGGGCCTGGAAGGAAAACGGCTTTGTGGACGATGCGTTCCTGGCGTATATGGAGGATGAAGAGAAGGTTGCCTTCCCGTGGAGCATGATCGACAAGATCACCCCGCGTCCTGCAAAGGTCGTGGAAGAATCCCTGCTGGATGACGGAATTGAGGAGATGGCGCCCATCGTGACGGGGCGCAACACATTCATCGCGCCGTTTGTCAACGCGGAGAGGCCGCAGTATCTGGTGGTGGAAGACCGTTTCCCGAATGGCCGCCCGGCGCTTGAAAAGGCCGGCGTCTACATGACCGATCGGGATACCGTCAACTGCACGGAGCGCATGAAGGTGACCACCTGCCTCAATCCGCTGCACACGGCGCTGGCTGTGTATGGATGCATGCTTGGCTATACGCTGATCTGCGAGGAGATGAAGGATGAGGATCTGGTGAAACTGGTTCGCCGGCTGGGCTACGTCGAGGGACTGCCGGTGGTTGTGGATCCCAAGATCCTCAGCCCGAAGGCCTTTATCGATGAAGTGGTCACCGAGCGCCTGCCCAATCCCTTCATGCCGGACGCCCCGCAGCGCATCGCGACCGATACGTCCCAGAAGGTGGGCATCCGCTTTGGTGAGACGATCAAGAGCTATGTGGCCGAAGGGCGTGACCTGAACGATCTGATCGCGATCCCTCTGGCGATTGCGGGATGGCTGCGCTATCTGCTGGGCGTGGGCGACGATGGCAAGGCGATGGAAATCTCTTCGGATCCGATGAAGGAAGAGCTGCAGAGCAAGCTCGCGGGCATCGAAGTGGGCAAGCCGCAGACGTATCAGGGGCAGCTGCGCGAGATCCTCTCAAACGAGGTGATTTTCGGCAGCGATCTGTGCAAAATCGGCCTTTCCGACCGCATCGAGCAGATGTTTGTTGAAGAGCTGGCCGGCGTGGGGGCTGTGAGAGCCACCCTGAAAAAGTATATCGGCTGATCATGCCAAAGCTGTCACCCGCGCAGGGAGGTTGCCCCCCTGCGCGGGTGCATTCCTGAACGGCAAACAGGCATTTAAAAAAACGGATATACACGATCAGCCGCGTGAGAAGAAGACGGATGTTGGGGGCGGATGCATGATACGGATAAAACATTGGATCAGCGTATTGCTGATGTTCGCGCTGCTGCTGGCAGGGGGATTGGCGCAGGAAGGGGCGTTGGCCGGAGGAACGGGCGCGGTGGCTGCCGGCGCGGATGAGAAGGCGAAGATGGATGAGCAGGTGGACCGGATCTTTCAGCAGACCCAGACGGTGGGCGGCGCCTTCCTTGTCGCGCAGCATGGAGAAATCGTATACGAGCGCTATTACGGCGTGCAGCAGAAGACGACAGGCGTGCCGGTGACGGAAAAATCCTATTTCCGCTGTGCTTCCGTCACCAAGCTGGTTACGGGGATCGGCCTGATGAAGATGATGGAAGACGGATTGCTGGATCCGGATGAGGACATCAGCACCTATCTTGGATACGCGGTGGGAAATCCCCGTTATACGGATACGCCGGTCACGCTTCGCCATTTGATGAGCCACACAGCCGGACTGAATGAAAACGCCTCGTACAGCAGCAAATCAAGCCTGCTTTCCGACATGATTGCGCTGGAGCGCAAGGCGCGGTCAAACTTCCGCGATGTGCGCCCGGGAACGGAATATGCCTATTCCAACTTTGGCGCGGGCATAACCGGCGCGATCATCGAATCCGTGACGGGGGAGGATGTTTTCTCTTATATGCGGGCGTATCTTTTTGAGCCACTGGGCATTGATGCGGCCTATACGGCCACGCAGCTTGAGGAACCGGAGTACATCACTGCCACCTATCATCCGGACGGATCGCTTTATGCCGCCCCCTCCTATATGCTCAGGCAGGAATACCAGGCGCAGGCCAGCCCGGATACGCATTACCGCGTGACTGTGGGCAGCCTGCTCATCCGCCCGCGTGACCTGATGCGGCTGGGGATCGCCCTGTGTGGAGACGGCACGGTGGACGGCATCCGCGTGCTTCGTGAAGAATCGCTGGCAAGGATGCGCCAGGAGCAGAGCCCCCAGACCACGGGCATCACCGCGGATTCTCCGTACAGCTTTTTCACCATCCGGCAGGACACGCTGCTTGAAGGGCGCCGTGTTTACGGCCATCAGGGCACCGACGACGGCGTGGTGTGCAACCTTTACTATGAGCCGGAAAGCGAGCTGGTGCTTGTCGTGATGGTAAACGGGTGCAAAACCACGCGGGAGGACGGGATCATGCGCATCACCAGGCGGCTGTCCGCGATCGCAGAAGAGGCTTATCTTGGAACCGGGGCGGCTCAAGGAGACTAAAAACGGAAAATGTTTGAAAAGATGCTTGACAAACGCGCCTGCGCAGTATACAATAACGCAGTACGAAGTAGAAGCCGCCCGCTTCTCGCCCGGCGCCATACGTTGCCGCGGCATCATGGCATTCTTTTTTGATGTGGAAAAGAGCGGGCAGGCTTGCCCGCTCTTTTTGCATCCTTGTGCAAAGACTATTTGGAGGTGTATCGCAAACAACATGGCAGCAGATCTGATGATGAACGAGGAAATCCGCGACCGTGAGGTGCGTGTGATCGGCCAGACCGGCGAACAGCTCGGCGTGCAGCCGATCCGCAGGGCGCTTGAACTGGCTGAGGAAGCGGGGCTTGATCTGGTGAAGATCGTGCCGACTGCCAAGCCGCCGGTCTGCAAGCTGATGGATTACGACAAGTACCGTTACGAGCAGGCCAAGAAGGAGCGTGAGATCCGCAGGAATCAAAAGGTCGTCTCCCTCAAGGAGGTGCAGCTCTCCGCGACGATTGAGGAAAATGACGTCCTCACCAAAGCGAAGGCGGCTGTCCGGTTCCTTCAGAATGGAGATAAGGTCAAGGTTTCGATCCGCTTTCGTGGCAGGCAGATCACCCACCAGGAGATCGGCCTGAAGGTGATGCAGGATTTCGTATCAAGGGTCAAGGATGTGGCTAATGTGGAGCGCAAGCCCATCGTGGAAGGCCGTCACATGATCATGATTCTTGCCCCCAAGGACCCCAGCAAAGAAGCCAAGCAGGCTCCGAAAGAATAAAGATCCGGAGAGGAGGACATCCCCTATGCCCAAGCAGAAAACCCATCGCGGCGCGGCCAAGCGTTTTGCCCTGACAAAGAATGGCCTGATCAAGCGTGCCAAGGCTTATAAGCGCCATATT
>DVMG01000247.1 GCA_018715105.1 Candidatus Ventricola intestinavium | reverse complement strand
ACCACGCCTGAAGACCGGCCGCAGATCATCGAGGAAGCGAAGCTGCGCATCGCGGTATACAGTGAGTTTGTCCCCAAGCGTATGGATGAAACGCAGATCCGCGCGGCCATTGATTCCGTGCTTGCGGAGCTGGGCCTTGAAAAACCCACGCCTAAAGACAAGGGGACGATCATGAAGACGCTGATGCCGCGCGTGAAGGGCAAGGCAGACGGCGGACTGGTCAACCAGGTGCTGGCGGCTTACATGAAGGAAGCGTAAAAGGAACGCCCAGAGAGCGGGATGCGGGGCGCTCTTCGCTTTCCGGCAAAGAGTTCATCTCCCCTTGAGGAAGCGGACAGGCGCTGAATCCGCCTAATAATGAAACTCCCCTGCAAAGAAGGGGACGGATGGAAACAGACAGGAGCATGGCATAAACCGTGCTTCTGTTTTTTTATGAAATCCTTTTGTACAGCTTCGGTCTCGGGCGCCGGCAGGATTTACGGCGTTTTTCCGGGTCTGAAACCGGCAGCGCTCTGTCAATCCCGCTGCTTTGTGCCCGAGGCCGATACTGAGGATTTACATACAAAAACAGCTTGCACAAAAGAAATTGTTATGATATAATTGTTGCGTACGAAACGAATTGGAGGGTTATGGGGAGCGGATACCGTCTTCGGGAATGAGGAACAGGGAGGGACGATGCTTTGCCAAGACCACTGATGAGGAGCATCAGCACCATCGCACGGTGCGCGACGCTCTTTCGGGATGAAAACCTGGCATGCCTGGGCCTGAATGGATACCAGGCCCCCTATGTGCCGGTGATTTGCGCAGAGCCGGGCATCACGCAGGAACAGCTGGCGCAGCGCCTGCATGTCAACCGCAGCAGCGTAACCCGGCAGCTGACCCTGCTGGAGGAGGGCGGCTTTATTCTGCGCCAGCGCAGCGAAAAAGACCGCCGGGCTATGCATGTGTATCCTACACAGCGCATGCGGGAAGCGCTGCCGGAAGTGCTCGGTACATTTGCCCGCTGGCGCGATGCGCTCACGGAGGGGCTTACGCAGGAAGAGCTGTGCACGCTGGAAACCCTGCTGGACAGGCTTGCAGGCCGCGCGGAGGAGATCCGATGAAGACCATTTTTGCCTATATCCGCCCCAAGCTGGGCGTGATGAGCGTGCAGCTGATCATCAAGTTCGCCGGCACGGTGGTGGAGTTGCTCCTTCCATGGATGCTCTCGGTGATTCTGGATGAGTGTGTTCCCACGGGGGATCTGGCAAGGATCGGACGCTGGGGCGGGCTCATGGTGCTGTGCGCGGCGGGAGCGCTGGTGGGCAACGTGGTTGCCAACCGAATGGCCACCCGCATTTCGAGGGACATCACATGCCGTCTGCGCAGTGATCTGTTTGAGAAGGTGATGCATCTTTCCTGCGCACAGGAAGATGCCTTCACCACCCCTTCCCTGATTTCCCGCCTGACAAGCGATACATACAACGTTCATCAGATGGTGGATCGCATGCAGCGCCTGGGGGTGCGTGCGCCCATCCTGCTGCTGGGGGGCGTTGCCGTGACCCTGTCCCTGGAGCCCGTGCTCACCCTGGTGCTCATCGCTGCTTTGCCTCTGCTGGGGGTGGTGGTCTGGTGGGTATCCAGCCGGGGTATTCGCCTGTATACGCGAGCACAGGAGGCGCTCGATGGCCTCGTGCGCCGCGCGCAGGAGAGCATGGCCGGGATCCGCGTGATTCAGGCGCTGTCCAAAACAGAATATGAAACAGGGCGCTTTGACGAGGCCAACACGGAGGCTGTGCGCCGGGAGGCCGCGGCCGGAAGGCTGATGAGCATCACCAATCCGGCGATGAATCTGGTGCTCAACATGGGGCTTACGCTGGTTGTGATCGTGGGGGCTTACCGCACGAACGCGGGCGATACACAGCCGGGAACCATCATTGCGTTTCTGAGCTACTTTACCATCATTCTCAATGCGCTGATGATGGTGTCCCGCCTGTTTGTGATGTATTCCAAGGGAGCGGCCAGCGGCAGGAGAATTGCTCAGGTGCTGGACGCGCCGGTTCAGATGGAGGCGGAAGATCCGCAAACGCCAAAGGCCGGCGGCTTTGCCGCCGAAGAGGAGGAGCCGGGATCTATAACGTTTGAACACGTGACCTTTTCCTACGGCAAGCGGGAAAACGATGTGGAGGATCTCTGTTTTTCCCTGCGCCGCGGGGAAACGTTGGGCATCCTTGGCCCGACGGGCAGCGGCAAGAGCACCGTGCTACGCCTTCTGCTGCGGTTTTACGATCCGGATCAGGGAGTGGTGCGCATCGGCGGGCGGGATGTGCGCCAGATTCCGCCGCAGGAGCTGCACAGCCTTTTCGGCGTCGTGTTTCAAAACGATTTTCTGTATGCGGGCACCATCGCGGAGAACATCGAGTTTGGGAGGGATTTGCCGCCCGGCGCGGTTCGGGATGCCGCTCGGCTGGCTCAGGCGGATTTCATTGATGAGAAAGACGGGAAAATGGATGCGGCGCTCACCTCAAGGGGCACAAACCTCAGCGGCGGTCAGAAGCAGCGCGTGCTGCTGGCCAGAGCGCTGGCCGCGCGGCCGGATATTCTGCTTCTGGATGACAGCTCCAGCGCGCTGGATTACAAAACCGACGCGGCCGTGCGGCGCGGACTGGCCCGGGAATTTACACAGGCGACCCAGATCATTGTGGCGCAGCGCGTCAGCTCCATCCGTCATGCGAATCATATCCTGGTGCTGGAAAACGGGCGCATGGCCGGATACGGCACGCACGAGGAGCTGATGCGCACGTGCGACCGTTACCGTGAAACGGCTTATGCCCAGATGGGAGGAGGAGAAGCAGATGAAGCAAAGCACACCCGGTGAAGGCCGCGGCCCGGCCGGAGGCGCCTTTGAGCGGCCGAGCGTGCGCTCCGGCATCATCCTGCGGCGGCTGTGGCAGTATCTGGCACGTTCCCGGTGGATGCTTGCCCTGGCCGTGTTTCTGAGCATCATCGGCAATCTGCTTGCGCTGCTGGGGCCGAAGCTTTCGGGCTATGCCATCGACGCCATGAAGGGCGGAGCGGGGCATGTGGACTTTGGCGCTGTGCTGCACAATGCCGCGCTGATGATGATCTGCTATGCCTGCTCCGCCGCTCTGAGTTATGCGCTGGCTGTGTTGATGGTGCAGCTCAGCCGAAACGTGGTATACCGCCTGCGCAGGGACATCTGCGAGAGGCTGATGAAACTGCCGGTGGCCTTTTTTGACACCCATGCCATTGGGGATGTGCTCAGCGTGCTTTCCTACGATGTGGACACGGTAAACGCTTCCCTTTCCAATGATCTGGTGCAGATGCTGGCCAGTGTGATCACCGTCGGGGGCTCCTTTATCATGATGCTTTCCATTTCTCCCCGGCTGATGCTGGTGTTTGCGGTCACAATCCCGTGCTCTGTGCTGTTTACGCGCTTTCGCTCACGGCGTGTCCGTCCTCTGTACCGGCAGCGCAGTGAAAAGCTGGGTGAATTGAACGGCTATGCGGAGGAGATGACCGATGGGCTTCAGACGATCAAGGCCTATGGGAGGGAGCGCGTTTTTAAGCAGCGTTTTGACGAGCGAAACACAGCCGCTTGCGAGGCGAATTACCGTGCAGACAGCTTTGCCTGCATGACCGGCCCGATGGTCAACTTCGTCAACAATCTGTCTCTGGCGATGATCAGCATGTTCGGGGCGATGATGTATATGGCAGGCGGCATCACATTGGGCAGCGTGTCTTCTTTTGTGTTGTATTCGCGAAAATTCTCCGGTCCCATCAACGAGTTTGCCAACATCATCAGCGAGCTGCAATCGGCCCTGGCCGCCGCCGAGCGCGTATTCATGCTGCTGGATGAACCCGGGGAAGAACCCGACGCGCCCCATGCCGCATGCCTGGCCGGCGTGCGCGGGGAGGTGGAGATGCGGGATGTGTGCTTTGCTTATCCCGGCGGCGGGGAATCCGTGCTCCATGGATTCAGCCTGCACGCGCGTCCCGGTCAGGTGGTGGCCATCGTGGGGCCGACAGGCGCGGGCAAGACGACGATCATCAACCTTTTGATGCGCTTTTATGTCGCGGATGCGGGCGCGATCTTCGTGGATGGCCGGGAGATCCGCACGCTGACGCGTGCCAGCCTGCGGCGCGCTTATGCCATGGTGCTCCAGGATACGTGGCTTTTTTCCGGAACCGTGTTTGAAAACCTTGCATACGGGCGCGAGAATGTTACGCGTGATCAGGTGGAGGCGGCGGCGCGGGCCGCACATATTGACGGATTCATCCGTTCTCTGCCGCAGGGGTATGACACGGTGCTGCGCGACGGCGGCGCAAGCATCTCCAAGGGGCAGAAGCAGCTTTTGACGATTGCCCGTGCCATGCTGTTGGATGCCCCCATGCTGATTCTGGATGAGGCGACATCCAACGTGGACACGCAGACAGAGCGCGCCATCCAGGGAGCGATGCTCAGCCTGATGAAAGGGAGAACCTGCTTTGTGATCGCGCACAGGCTTTCCACCATCCGGCATGCGGACTGCATTGCCGTGCTGCGTGACGGCAGGGTGGCTGAATGTGGCACCCATGAACAGCTGCTTGCAAAAGGAGGCTATTACAGCGAATTGTATCGCGCGCAGTTTGACGACGCAGACAGCGGGGCATAAAAAAGCGGGGCCACACAGCCGGTCAAACGGCCGGGGCGCCCGTTTTCGATATTCGAATGCGATTTCGGGGGAGGAGGTTTCATCAGCCCAGGGGGACAGGTTTTCCCCCAGGCCGGAATTCCGATTCACAGCTTGCACAGCAGTGCCAGCACGGCCAGATGGGCGGGATAAAAGCCATATGTAAACCATTGAGGCAGGCGGATATGGCGCTTCATGGGAATACAGGCAAAGATGACTGCGGGCAGCGCAAAAATGCGCATGCTGAAATTCATGCCGAAGAACACATAGCCCACGCCTTCGCTGGCCCAGGCGATCATGTATCCAGCCGTTACCCCCAGGCAGAGCAGAGGATGCTCCAGAAAGAAGTAGAAAAGCAGCATCAGCCGGATGCCGCCGATTCCATAATCGAGGCTTGAGGAAAACCGCTCGCACAGCACATACACGCCCAGGGCAAGCACAAAGCGCTTTTGCCGCAGGCAGATCAGGATGCAAAGCCCCAACGAAAGAGAGAGCAGAATGCTGGGCGTCTGCCAGCTGTTGATGTAAAACGTATATGCGGCCCGAAGCGGATGCTCCCAAAAGGAGACGGCATACATGGCGCTGTTTTCATGCGCAAGACCCAGGGCATACAGCGGCTGCGAGACAAGCGCCAGCAGGACGACCCGTGTGAGATAGCGAATTGGATGATGCGTATACACGATTCCCACTGCGATTCCATAGGCAAAAAGCGGGAAGGCCAGCCGGCCGATCAGACGCATGACAGGGTATTGGGGAAAGAGCATCTTCCCGGCATGATCGATGACCATGCACAGGCAGGCAATCAGGCGAATGAGGCCGGTATCCTGATTGGTGCGCACCTGTTGGGGATGGATCAGGCCAAGCGCTGCGCGTCGTGCACGGGCGGGGAAGGAAGCGGTATCCGTAAAGATCAGTCCTTTCGTCTTAAAACTCGCCGGCCGTCCAGCCCGTGTGCGGCAGAGGAAAACCGGCTGACTACAGGAAATGCGATGCCTTTATCCTAAGCGCTGGGACGCAAAATGTCAAGAGGCGCGCAAAATGGCGAAGGCTGTCAGAAAGTAACAGTTTCTTAATAATTCTCTGATAAACTGGATGAGCAGATTTCTTCAGACATTTAAGAAAACCAATCAAACCGAGGCCGCCGCCCGGCGGCCTGGCCAAGGGGGATGTCAACATGGTGCACGTGCTCGTTGTAGAAGATGACGAAAGACTGAATCAGATTGTCTGCACCGGATTGCGCGCGGCTGGCTATGAGGCGCACGGATGCCCTCATGCCCGGCAGGCTTTTGAGGTGATGGAAGGAGGGGGCATCGGGCTGATCATTTCGGACATCATGATGCCCGGCATGGATGGATTTGAATTTGTGGAAGATGTGCGCTGCCTGGATAAGCGCATCCCGATTCTGCTGATGACGGCGCGGGATGATCTGGATGCCAAGCGGCGCGGCTTCCGCGCGGGCATTGACGATTACATGGTCAAGCCCATTGACGTGGATGAACTGCTCCTGCGCGTGGAGGCGCTGCTCAGGCGTGCGCGCATTGAGGAGGAAAAACGGCTGGTGATCGGCGCAACCGTGCTGGATGCTCAGGAGATGAGCGCCTATATTGACGGCCGGGAAGTGGCGCTGACGGTGCGGGAATTCAATATTCTCTATAAAATGCTTGCGTTCCCAAGGCGCACGTTTTCCCGCGCGCAGCTGATGGATGAATTCTGGGGAGGGGATACGAACGCCAGCCTGCGCGCGGTGGATGTGTATATCACAAGAATCCGGGATAAGTTTTCATCGAGCACGGATTTCAGAATCGTGACCGTGCATGGATTGGGATATAAGGCGGTGCCCAGCGTATGAACGGGATGAAGCATGTGCGGGCGGCGCTTGGCCGTCCTCGGTACAGGGAAGATCCGCGCGTACGCAGGCGGCTCTTTTCCTGGCGGATGTTTGCGCTGATTCTGGCGATGATCTGCGTGCTCAGCGCAGGCAATGTGCTGATGCTGGAGCATTTGCTCAACATGGAAGTTTTCAGCGTCGTGGCCAGCATGGGCGTGGGATCCTCGTGGGTGATCATGGCGTTTTTGGCCGCTGCGGCGATTCATCTGTTCAGCTGCATCAAGTTTGACAGGCCCATGCGCACGCTCAGCCAGGCAATGCGCAGCGTGGCCGAGGGGGATTTCACCGTGCGCGTAAAGCCCATTCATTCAAGCAGCAAGTTTGATTATATGGACATCATGTATGAGGATTTCAACCGCATGGTGCAGGAACTGGGCAGCATTGAAACGATGAAAAATGACTTTATTGCCAATGTCTCTCATGAAATCAAAACACCGCTGACCGTCATCAGCAGCTATGCCTGTGCGCTGGCCAGAGAGGAACTTGGCGAAAAAGAAAGGCGTGAATATGCACGCATCATCGCCGCGGCCAGTGGAAACCTGAGCACGCTGGTGAGCAACATTCTCCGGCTCAACAAGCTTGAAAATCAGGAAATTGTGCCAAGAGCGCAGACGTATAACCTTACCCGCCAGCTGTGTGACTGCGCGCTTTCGCACGAGGCGCAGTGGGAGGAAAAGCACATCGAGTTTGATGCGCAGCTGGAAGAATGCATCATGGTGACGGCCGATGAGAGCATGCTGGAGATTGTCTTCAACAACCTGATCGCCAATGCCATTAAATTCACAGAGCCCGGCGGCAAAGTCATCCTGCGGCAGGAAAAGGAGGGAGCGTTTGTGGTGGTCAGCATCGCAGACACGGGCTGCGGCATGGATGAGGCGACGATGGCGCATATATTTGATAAGTTTTATCAGGGGGATACGTCTCATTCCGGGGAGGGAAACGGATTGGGGCTGGCGCTCGCACACCGTGTGCTGGAGATCACAGGAGGCAGCATTCACGTGAGCAGCACGCCGGGAGAGGGATCGGTGTTTACCGTAAGGCTCAAGCGGATCCAGGAGGAAGAAAAGGACGGGGCGCAGAATGAACGCAGCCCAAGTCAGACCCTTCCCGGAAAAGCGCGCAGATAGCGAAGAAAAAGGAAAAAGAAACGCCGGTCATTCACATTTTTGCAACATTTCGACATCAATTTGGAAACGGTGGGACGGTATACTATAACCAAACCAGCATGATGCCGGCTGCATTTCCGACGAAATGCTGTAAATCCTGCAGCTCTGCGCCCGAGGCCGAAGCTGCGCAAAAGGATTT
>DVMG01000246.1 GCA_018715105.1 Candidatus Ventricola intestinavium | reverse complement strand
ATACATTCCGCGCGGCGGCCGCGGATCAGCTGGAAATCTGGGCACAGCGGGCGCAGGTGCCGCTCGTGCGCCATGCCGAAGGCGCGGATCCGGCGGCCGTGGTGTATGACGGCATCAAGAAGGCGCAGTCTGCTGAGGCGGATCTGCTGATTGTGGATACGGCGGGCCGCCTGCACAACAAAAAGAACCTGATGGAGGAGCTGCGCAAAATCTCCCGCATCCTTACGCGGGAATACCCCGAAGCCGAGGTGCGCACGCTGCTTGTGATCGACGCGACGACGGGGCAAAACGGCCTGGCGCAGGCGCGCGAGTTTTCCGAGGTGGCGGATGTCTCCGGCATCGTGCTCACCAAGCTTGACGGCACTGCGAAGGGCGGCATCGCCGTGGCGATCATGGATGAACTGCGCCTGCCCGTGCTCTATGTGGGCGTGGGCGAGGGCATCGAAGATCTGCAGGCGTTTGACGCGGATGCGTTTGTCGAGGCGATTTTTTAAAGGCTTTGACGGCAGGGAGGTGTTTTCGTGAGAATACTCAAGCGGCTGCTTGATTTTATCGCCTCGCGGCTGTTTATCGTCACGGTCGTGTGCGCGCTGCTGGTCATTTCGTTTTATCTGGCGATGAACACGGCCAATATCTGGGTGCTCATCAGCGATGGGCTGGATGCGCGCGCAGGCGTTGTGATGATGGGAAACGATGCATCCGAGCTGGAGAACTATTTCCGGCAGGAGTTTCTCTCGCAGGATCCCGTGCTCCAGGTCGGCCTGAGCGATTCATCCCCCTACCGCGATTATGAAATCCGGGGCTATGATCACCGGGTGCAGATGATCTCCGTATGGTCCTGGCCCTGGGAGAATGTTGCGCGCGCGGAGATCATCGAGAGCATTCCCGCCATCGACGGCACCATCCGCTCATCCAGGCGGGAGGCCGCCCTTGCCGAGGGCGGGGAAGAGCGCCTCTCTCCGCCGGCATGGGCGACTTCCCGTTACCGCTTGACGCTTGTGCGCACAGCCGGGCGATGGAAGATCTCCAACCTTGAACTGCTTGAGCAGATTCAGGACGAATAACCCGGTTCCTGCACGAAAAGATGGAAGCATATGGATTTTGATTTTCTCAGGCGCGGCGCGATGCTCGCGCCCATGGCCGGCGTGACGGATATGCCCTTTCGCCTGATCTGCCATGAAATGGGCTGCCCGATGGCGGTCAGCGAGATGGTGAGCGCCAAGGGATATCTGCTGGCCCCTAAAGACAGCCGCGCGGCACGCGAACTGCTGGCTGTGCACCCGGATGAAGAGGGAGCGGTAGCCCTGCAGCTCTTTGGGCATGAGCCGGAAATCCTGGCCCGCGCGGCGGACGAGCTGACAGCGGATGGCCGCTACGCGATGCTGGATCTCAACATGGGCTGCCCGGTGCCCAAGATTGTGGGCAACGGCGAGGGCAGCGCGCTGATGCGTGATCCGGTGCGCGCTGCGGACATCGTGCGCGCGGTGGCAGAGGCCTCCCACGTACCGG
This sequence comes from Candidatus Ventricola intestinavium, assembly GCA_018715105.1. Taxonomy (GTDB): domain Bacteria; phylum Bacillota; class Clostridia; order Christensenellales; family Aristaeellaceae; genus Ventricola; species Ventricola intestinavium. The sequence goes on along the minus strand of DVMG01000246.1, from coordinate 4,715 downwards.
TGACGGTCAAGATGCGCATGGGATTTGAGCCGGGAAGCGAAGCCTACCTGCTGCTGGGCCAGCTGGCGGAGGAAAGCGGCGCTGCGATGATCACCCTGCATGCGCGCACACGCAGCCAGTTTTACGAGGGACACGCCGACTGGACGGCTATCAGAAGGCTCAAAGAACGCGTGTCCATCCCTGTGGTGGGCAATGGCGACGTGACCTGCTGGCAGGACGCGCTGAGGATGCTGCGTGAAACCGGATGCGATGGGGTGGCCGTGGGCCGGGCGGCGCAGGGCAATCCGTGGATTTTTGAGCAGATCCGGGACGCGATGGCCGGCAGGCCGGTGCGCGAAATCACACCCCAGGAAAAATACAGCGTGCTCATGCGGCACGCAGGCATGCTCGCCGGCCTCAAAGGGGAGCCTGTGGCTGTGAGGGAAATGCGCAGGCATGTGGCCAGCTATGTGCATGGGATGCGCGGCGCGGCCAGGCTGCGCACAAGGGTGAATACCCTTTTGACCCTTCAAGAGCTTGGCGATGTGCTGGGCGCGTTTATGCTGGAGGAGAGGCGATAGCGTTTTTTGCAGCAGCCGGATACACAGCCGGATGCGCCCGGACAGCGGCGTTTGAAGTCCATTCCTAAAAAACGTGTAAAGAGAAAAGGAAAGTGAGAAAAAGATGGAAACCAGCATGATTGCGGCGGGAATCCGCCGCCTGAGCGTCATGGATATGGATCTTGATCTGTTTGAGGGGCAATACCCCGTGCCCCATGGCGTAAGCTATAACACCTATCTGATTGAAGATGAAAAAACCGCTCTGCTGGATACGGTGGATGCCCGCCGCCAGAAGGAGTGGCTTGACGGCCTGCATGACGCACTGGGGGAAAAGAAGCTGGATTATCTGGTGATCTCCCATATGGAACCGGATCATTCCGGCTCCATTGCGGCGCTCTGCGCACAGCAGCCGGGCATGACCCTTGTAGGCAACGCCAAGACATTTGCCATGCTCGACCGGTTTACGAAGGACGCCCCCCTCTCCCTGCCCCGCATCACGGTATCGGAGGGCGGCACGCTCAGCCTGGGCAGGCGCACACTGCGCTTTTTCATGGCGCCGATGGTGCACTGGCCGGAGGTCATGGTTGCCTATGAGGAGGAGGACAGGCTGCTCTTCTCGGCGGACGGCTTTGGCTGCTTTGGCCCGGTGGACGGCGACGACCTGTGGGAAGAGGAGGCGCGCCGCTATTACGCCAACATCGTGGGCAAATATGGCACACAGGTGCAGGCTCTGCTTAAAAAGGCCTCTGCACTTGAAATTGACACCCTCTGCCCGCTGCATGGGCCTGCGCTGAGCGGGGAGAAGCTTGCCCGCGCGCTGGAGCTGTATGACCGGTGGTCCCGCTGGATGCCGCAGGAGAGGGGCGTGCTGGTGGCTTATGCGGGTTTTCACGGCCACACAGCAAAGGCTGCGGCCTGCATGACTGCCTGCCTGCGTGAGAGAGGAGAATCGGTGACGCTGATCGACCTGGCACGTGTAAACCGGTCCTATGCGGTGGGCGAGGCCTTCCGCTATGACCGCATGGTGTTGGCGGCCACCACATACGATGGCGCCTATGCCCCGGCCATGGAGGCTTTCCTTTCGGCACTCCGCCATAAAAACCTGCAGAACCGCACCGTGGCGCTGATGGAAAATGGGACGTGGGCGCCCATGGCGGCCAAGCACATGCGCGCAGCCCTGGCGGAGATGAAAAACATCACCGTGCTCGACGAGCAGGTGACGATTTGCTCCGCGATGGATGAGAAATGCCGCCTGCAGATTGCCGCTGTGGCGGATGCGCTCACGCGGTGATATGCCCGGCGGCGCGCAGGATGCGTCAGGAGGGCGCTTCGGGAGGCTGTCAAAACCGCGAAAGTGCCTTGACGCGCCTGGCATAAATTGGTACAATGGGCGTTGTTCATCACTGACGGGAGGGCGTGGAACCTCTGTGTACGGGCGCAGGCTCGGGAAAGGAAAATCGGATGGGAGAAACACAGACAACGGGTGAAAAAAAGGCGAGCGTCTGGCTGCGCATTCTGCAGGGGGCGCTGATCGGCCTGGGTGCGGTGCTGCCGGGCATTTCCGGCGGCGTGCTGTGCGTGGTGTTCGGCGTATATCAGCCGGTGATGGAGGTGCTTTCCGATCCGGTGCGCGGGCTGAAAAAGCATTTCCGCCGGCTTGCGCCATTGGGCGTGGGGCTGGTGCTCGGCTTCCTGGGCATCGCCAGGCTGCTGGGATTCCTGCTCAATCGCTATCCGGATCCATCGGTATGCCTCTTTGTCGGCCTGATTGCCGGCATGCTGCCCTCTCTTTACCGGGAGGCAGGGGAACAGGGGCGCTCAAAGAGTTCGTTCGTGGCCATGGGTGCGGCGTTTTTGATCATCCTGGCGCTGCTTTTGACGCTGCAGGTCGTCTCCGTGCAGATCGTGCCCGGCTTTGGGTGGTATCTGTTCTGCGGATTCTGTCTGGCTCTGAGCGTGATCGTGCCCGGCATGAGCTTTTCCACCCTGCTGATGCCCCTGGGGCTGTATACACCGTTTATCGATGGCATTGGCCGCTTTGACTTTGGCGTGCTGATTCCGGGCGGCATCGGCGCGCTGCTGACGATTCTTTTGCTGGCCCGCGCGGTGACGCATCTGATGGAGCGGCATTACAGCGTGCTGTTCCATGCGATCATCGGCGTGGTCGTCGCGGCGACGATCGTGATTGTGCCGTTTGGCAGTTTCCTGACCGGCGGCGCGGGGGTGAACCTGATCTGCCTGGTTGTGGGCGTGGTGGCCGCGCTGCTGCTTGACAGGCTCAACAGCAGCGTGCGCTGACCCAAAGCGGCCGAAGCAAACGGCCCGGCCGGGAAAGCGGGCGCTCCGTTCCACCCGGGCAGCAGACGGTGGGGCCAAACGGGATCCATGGGGGAGTCAAATCAATTCGGACGTTAAAAACGGCAGCTCTTTGCCATGCGGGCGAAGAGCTGCCGTTTCTCAATCTTTGGGCAGGGGAGACGAGAGCGGGGAAGCATTTGGCGCGAGGGGCGCGATTTCTTCCGAAAGGGAATCGCCCTCCCGCACGGATTCCACCGCCCTGTCCTCCGCACGCAGAGTGACCAGGACAAAGGGCTCCCCGGAGGGATCCGTGACAGGCGAGGCAAAACAGTAGACCACATAGCGCGGGCGGCCATCCGCGCTGCAGCGGCCGTCATAGAGCATGGCGTAACAGGCGGGCTCGCCGGAGATACCAAGCGATTGAAGCGCATCCGACGCGGCCTGAGCAGCCAGCGCCTTGGCCTCCTCTTCGGAAAGCTCTCCCTCCCGCGCGGTGCGCAGCATGGCTCCCTCATAGCGGCGGGAAAACTCGGCCTGATCTTCCTGCGGCCAGGTGAACAGATAGGGGCCATTTTTCTCATACCAGGCCGAAATTTCATCGGAGTCGCCGTCAAGAGACAGGGGGGTGGTGGCCAGCCTGGGGTCGGAAAAATGCAGCACCGTGCCGTCCGTGGCATCCACGACCACGGTAAACGTGCAGCCGTTGCCGTAAATGCTCTTCAGAGTGACCGTATATGCACCGTCGGAGGAGGAACCCTCACCGTGCACATAGACGGTGTCGACCGTAAATTCATCAAACGTGAAGATGGATGTGTCACACTGCGCTTCATAGCATGCGCGCGCGATGCGCACGGCTTCTTCGGCATGGATGGATACCGGCGCGGGGGAGAGGCCGTCTGCGCTTTGCCCGCTCTGAGAAGCCGGGGAGACCGTCTGCACGCCCGGCGCGGCGGAGATGGTGGAGACATGGGTTCCGCGTGTGCTCAGGGTCAGCGCCGCCATCGGCACGACGATGAGCAGAACAAGCGCACAGGCGAACACATAATCAAGCCTGAACCGGCGGCGTCGATGCTGAGAAGGGGACGGTTCCTCCTGACGGCGGACGGCGCGGAGCACGCGGCGCATGTCCTGCTGGTTAAAACGGACGCCGCAGAGGCTTTCGTCGATGGCGTCGCGAATGGGATTTTCTTTTTTCACCGAGATCAGCCCCTTTCCATTTCAATTCGCAGCTTTTTCTGCGCCTGCTGCAGCCGCCGGGTGGCGGTGGGCGCGGAGATGCCCAAGATTTGCGCGCAGGTGCGCAGATCCAGATCCTGATAGTAATGAAGCAGCACGATTTCCCTGTACTTGGGCGCAAGATTCAGGATGGCCTGCGTCAGGGAGAGATTTTCCTCGTGCTCGTGCGTCACAGACAGGGGCAGTTCTTCAAGAACCTTCCATCTGTCGATGTGCCGCATCCAGGAAGAGCGGAGCATGTCCTTGCACTGATTGATGGCGATGCGCATCAGCCATGCCTTTTCGTGAACGATGCTGCCGGCAAGCAGCTCGTCCATGTGCTCATAAACCTTGATAAACGTCTCCTGCGCGGCATCCTCGGCCGTTCCTGTGTCGTGCAGGTAGAGCAGGCACATCCGCTTGACGCTGTCGCCGTATTGCTGCATGAGGCGCACAAGCATGGCCTCGCGCATGTCTTCTGTATAGGCGGACATCACGCCGTTCACCCCCTTCAAGGATAAGACGAGAGAACCCGGCCGAAATTTCACAAAATTTCCGGTTTGAAAAAATTTTTTGATCGTACCCTTCGGGAAGATTGACCGACACAGGTTTTTCACATTTGCGCCCTTGCGTTTTCTCCCGCGTGTTATTACAATGAATTCG
>DVMG01000032.1 GCA_018715105.1 Candidatus Ventricola intestinavium | reverse complement strand
CCATTCAATTCTATACGCACGAGCAGAGGGCGGCTTATTCGCAGATCTATATCCCGAAGGTGGAAGCCGCAAGAAGACTGAACCCCCGCTCGGCAGAAGTGAAGTATCATAGCCTATTCACCAATCATGTGTATGGAGTGCCGACGCCGGAGGATCTGCCGGAAGAAGAGGCCATGGAGATTGCGCGAAACGCTCTGGTGAAGGAATTCGGCTGTACATGGGACTGGCTGCGTGTGGGGAGTGGATATTTTGATATCACCGATCCCGATGCCCCCCTGTGGAAACTTCTCGCTGTGCACAGCGATGAGAAAGAAGTATGGGATAGGTATATCGTGCGTGTGAATGCCCGGACGGGCGAGGTGGTTGCGGCTTTTGAGGTGACGGGAGATACGCCGCTGGAGGAAATGTATTGACTTTTGGGTTATAAAAGGATTGCCAGGCTGAAAGATGCCTGGCAATCCTTCCTTATCGGGCCATTCGGGAGACCGGAGCGATCAGGTGACTTTGCGGCAGAGGGTTCTATGCCAACCATGCTGAAGTCGTTTATGTTTCCTCCGGCTTTTCCGGAAGAAAACCGCTTTCAGCGCATGCGTTCCAGATAGGCCCGCGTCTGGTGAACAAGCACCTGCGCCTCTTCGCCGTTTTGCGCGGCGCGTGTCCATTCAAGAAGCTGGCTGAGCGCGGCGCCCGCGGATATCCGGCAGCGGAAGCCGCATGTATAGCGCGCGCGGGAGCCATCAAGCAGAGGGGAGCGCGGGGGGAGGGGAGGCTCGCTTTCCACGAGGGGACGTGTGCCGCCATGCTGGTTGACCAGCCGCAGCGCGGCGCTGCGATTGGCGCACAGGTTGTCGGGCCCCGTGCTCAGGTTGAACACGTTTTCCTGCATGTCCTCTCCGGAGAGAAAACGCGCGCCCAGCATCAGTGCGCCGCAGGCCACATCCAGGGGATGCATGAAGATGCCCTGCATGCCCGGATGCTCCACATGCAGCGGCTCGCCGGCAAGCAGCTCGCGGCACCACCGGGCATACTGCCGTGTAAAAGGGCTGTCCGAAAAAAGGCAGGGCATGTGGCGCACAAGCAGGGTGGTTACGGCGTCGCCCAGCAGCCCGCGGGACATCCCGTCGGCATAGAGCTGGAGGATGGACTGGATGAGCCCCTCCCGCGTTCGGCCGCCAAGGGGATCCTCCTCCCGGGCATACCACACCTGTTCGGAGGCCCGGTAAACGCTCGCATCCGAGCAGAGGATGGTCAGCGGGACGCCGGCCTCCCGCACTTCACACAGCAGCGTGGACAAGGCGCTCAGCTGCATTTCAAGCCCGCCTTCATGCAGCGTATGTGCGGCAGGGATGATGACGGCGCTCACGCGCCCGTCGTTCATCACCCGGCACAGCGCTTCGGCGCCGCAGCCGGGGGTGACGCATACAGGCCGTGCCCCCAATTCGCTCAGGATGGCGTTCATCCATGGCGTCAAGGCGTCCTTCCCGCCCACGATCAGCACGCGCCGTGCCCGCCATGTACTCAAGAGTTTGTCAAGCACTGTGGTCCCTCCCTCTTTTGGCTTTGTGTCCATGTTTATGGCGTGCCCGGCGTAAATAGTCTGTCCTGACCCAGGGGGAATCACTCTTTCACCCGGCGCGCGGATGTGCTATAATAAAAAAGAAACTCAATCCTTGACGGAGGCCGGTATGAAAAAGATTGCTGCGATGATCCTGGCGATGTCCCTCTGCCTGTCCGCCGTGTCCGCGCAGGCGCTGACGGTGACGGGCCTTGAGACGGAGACCATCACGAGAGAGTGGGAGACGAGCCTGTTTTTTTCGCGCATGGAGGCGCTTACGGGCGTGGCGGTTTCGCCGCATGGCGTGGCGGATGAGGAGGAATATGCCCAGCTCATCGCGGGCATGGAGCAGGGAAACATTCCCGCAGATGTGCTCTTTAAAGCCGGCCTCACCCGCGAGCAGGAACAAAGCCTTCTTGACGCGGGCGCAATCCTGGATCTCGCTCCCCTGATAGAGGAAAACATGCCCCATCTTTCTGCCCTGCTGGAGGAAAACCCGCAGTGGCTTGAAACCATAGCGCTTGAAGATGGCCGCATCGCTTCTCTGCCGCTCATCAACCGGACGGAACGGCAGGTGTGCGTGTGGATCAACGCGGCCTGGCTTGAGAGGCTGGGCATAGCCATGCCCACCACCCCGGAGGAACTGACGGATGCGCTGATTGCCATGCGCGACAGGGATCCCAACCAGAACGGAAGGCGGGACGAGGTGGCGGCGGATCTGACCGGGGTGTATGAAATGCGCTGGCTGCTGCCCTATTTCGGCATTGTGGCGGATGATTATAACCTGGCACGGGATGCGCAGGGCCATGCTGTGTTTGCCCCGGAACTGCCTGCCTACCGGGATTTCATCGCTCTGCTGAGGGAATGGGTGGAGCAGGGTATCTTGCCCGAAGATGCTTTTACCGCCATGCACAGCACGCAGGCGCTTTCCAGCTCGGAAGAGGAAACCGCCACGAGCGGCCTGCTGGTTTCCATGGCGCCGTACAGCGCCGTGCCGGTCGATGCGTCGATGGAGTATCAGGCGCTGCTGATGCCGGGACCGGATGGGGAGACACGCTGGCGCGACATGCTGGGCCCGATCTGGACAGGATGCTTTGCCGTGACGCGCACATGCCAGGAGCCGGAAAAGGCGCTGGCATGGGTGGATGCGCTTTACGGGGAAGAAGGCGCGCTGCTGGCCTATGCCGGTGTGGAGGGGGAAGATTATGCTTATAACGAGCAGGGCCGGTGGACGTTCTTGCTCGATGGCGGCCGCAACATCAATGAGATCCGCAGCGAAGTGCTGATGTATACGGGCACGGCCATGCCGGGGCTGTATCCAAGCGATTTTCTGGCGGCGGTGGACAGCGATATCGATCTCCACGTGATCACGCAGAGCGAGCGTGTGCGGGCGGTCAGCGAGCAGGTAACGCCCGCCTATGCCCTGAATGCCGAAGAGCAGGCCCGTGCGGATGAACTTGCGGCCACGCTGGGAGGCATGGTGGATCGGGGAATTGCGCAGTTTGCCACAGGGGAAAGGGAGCTGACGGATGAAAACTACCAGGCCTGGCTGGATGCGCTGCGCGAGGCGGGCAGCGCGGAACTGACGGCGCTGTTTGAGGGCGTCTGACAGGAAGCTCCCGCCGGGGAAAATCCGGCGAAGAATGCGGTGGAAGGATAAAAATGCTATAAAGCACGCAGACCGAGGGTACACACAGGCCCTTCGGTCTGCTTTTTTGCGCAAACCGGCAGAAGATTGGAATTCTGTCAGACGGTTTTGAACGGCCTGACAGCTTTTGCGCCCACGGCTGGCATAGGCTGTACCCGGAGGCGATGAGCATGGAGAAAGACATGACGCAGAGCAAAGCGCCGTTTCGCAAGCATTCCTTGGTGTTGGAAGGACGTGCCCGCGCCAAGCTGGCGGGGGTGACGGCGGTCAGCTGCTTCAACGATCAGGAAGTGGTGTTGGAAACCTCGGAGGGGGAGGTTGCGCTGCTGGGAGAGGGGCTGCACATTGAGCAGCTGAATCTCGAAGACGGTCAGCTGGATGTGACCGGCTCCATTTCGGCCGTTGAATACAGCGATCTCTCCCCCAGGAAGGAAAGGCGGGGCCTGTTCTCCCGCCGCAGGAAGTAAATGTCCACGGCGGAACAGGCGCGTGTTTTCCTGGCCATGATGATCTGCGGCGCAGGGCTTGGCGCCGCCTATGATGTGGGCATGCTCCTGCGCCGCACGCTGGGGCTTGGAGCCGTTTTGTCGGGAGCGTTTGATCTGCTTTTCGGCGTGCTCTGTGCAGGGGGAATGACGGGGGCGGCGCTGCTGATGCGGGTGGATCCCTTCCGGCTTTACGCGTTTGCCGGGGTGGCGGCGGGAATGGCGCTGTATGCCGGAACAATAGGAACGATTGTTCGCTATTTGCGTGGATTCGTACGGAAATTTGTCAAAAAAAGTGAAAATGTGTGAGGAAACTTCCAAAATGATGCAGGAATATGGCGGTATAGGCCGAATTTTACCAGTACGAATTCTTGATGCGATACGGGGGATGAATCGCTTGGCCAGAAGGAAGACACGGATCAGGGGCTATCGGGTGCTGGCGGCGCTGCTGGGCCTTTTTGCAGTGACGCTGCTGGTAAAGTTTCCCGGCAAGGCGGTCAGCCTGGAGCGCCAGCAGGAGCAGCTGGAGATGGCTGCGTCCCTGTATTACGACGCGCAGTCGAAAAACAATCAGCTTCGAACCGAGCTTTCCGAAATCAACACGGCGGATTTTATTGAGCGCACGGCGCGCCGGGAGTATGGCTACTGCTGGTATGGCGAAACCATTTACGAAGTGGGCAATCTCGATGAGTTTGAACAGGAGCCCGAATTTGAAGTGTACGGCCAGGAGTGACACCGGATGGAGGGGAACGCCATGCGCCTTGCCTGTATTGGAATCGGGTCCAACGCGATCCGCCTTCTGGCGGCGCAGTGGCAGGAGGGACAGCTTTGCGCTGTCCGCAGAGAACGAAGGGGAACACGCCTGTTTGCCGGGCTGATCGGCGGGGCGCTGACCCAGCAGAGCATGGGATCTTCTGTGCATGCCGTTGCGGAGCTGGCTGCGCTGGCTCGCTCCGACGGCGCGCAGGAGATCTTTGTTTTTGCCACAAGCGCCGTGCGCGATGCGGTCAACGGCGCGGAATTCACCGCCCGCTGTGAGGCGGCATGCGAAGCGCCGGTGGAAGTGCTCACCGGCGAAGAGGAAGCGGTTCTTTCCTATCTGGGAGCAAGCGAGGGCGGATCCTGCGGGGTGATTGACATCGGAGGCGGCTCCACGGAATTCACATTCGGCGAAGAGAACGACATTCTGGGGGCGGTCAGCCTGCAGATGGGGGCCGTGCGGATGAATGCGCAAACTCCGGTGCTGGATGCCCGAACCTATGCGCAGACGGTTGACCGCTGCCTCAAGATGATTGGCCGGGATGCGCAGACGCTGCTGGCGGCCCCGCCGCGCGCCTACTGGGTGGGTGTCGGGGGCACCCTGACCACGCTGGGCGCCATGCAGTGCGGCCTTCCCCTGTTCGATTCGCAGACATGCGAGGGCATGGTCATGACAGCCGGGCAAGTCGCTTCCTGGGGGAAGCGCCTGGCGCGCATGTCCATGGCGGAGCGCCGCCAGGTCATCGGGCTGATGCCGCAGCGGGCGGATATCATTCCCAGCGGAATTGCCATTCTGGAGGCGGCGATGCGTGCTTTTGACATGGGGGAGCTGCGCCTGTCCGCCCATGGCAATATGGATGGATATCTGAAGAGAAAGTTTCGGGAAAGAGCGCAGTGAAACCGGGATGACCGGGATGGCCGGCGGCCCGATCCCTGATAAGGACAGAATTCCGCATCTCGGCGCGCGTGAACCATGCTTTGTAAAAAGGATTTTCCTAATAAAGAGCTGCTTGCCCATGGAGGGAAGCAGCTCAATTTGTTTTGCTAAACATCGCTTTCATTTGTGACAGCGTTGCCTTTCCGATGATTGAGGGAATCTTTTTTCCCCCTTTGAGGGGAGAAAAGCGTTTTGAGAACGGTTGGAAGCTGCTTGCCCATGGGGAAACCAGCGGCTTTTTAAGGGCGGCATGCCGGCTCAGGAGCCGGGAGCCTGCTCTCTCCTGGCCAGCCACACCATAAGCACCGCGATATCCCCCGGCGAGACGCCGGAAATCCGCCCGGCCTCCCCCAGAGAGCGCGGCTGATGGGCGCTGAGCTTCTGGCGCGCTTCGATGCGCAGGCCGGACAGCGTGTGATAGTCAAAGCCCTGCGGAAGAAGCTGGTCTTCCGCCTTTCGGAAGGCCTCTACCTGCCGGCGCTCCTTGTCGATATACCCCTCATAGCGCAGGGCGATATCCACCTGCTCGCGCACCGGGAGGGGAAGCGGAACATACCCGGGATCTACGCCTGCCAGATCGTCATAGGAGAGGCCGGGGCGGCGAAGCAGGTCGGCGGCGCACACGCTGGCGGAAGGCGCTGCCTGGCCGTGCGCCTCCATCCAGGCGTCCAGCTCAGGCGACTTGGGCAGCCATGTGCGCTTCAGCCGGGCGATGGCATCCTGGGCAGCCTGCTTTTTTTCGCGCATCCGCGCAAGCCGCGCATCGGATGCCAGGCCGACGGCATGGCCGATCTCGGTCAGCCGCAGGTCGGCGTTGTCCTGGCGCAGCAGCAGGCGGTATTCACAGCGGCTTGTCATCATGCGGTAGGGCTCGTTGGTGCCTTTTGTGGTGAGATCGTCCACCAGCACGCCGATGTATGCCTGATCGCGGCCGAGGATGACGGGGCTTTTTCCCTGCACATGGCGCGCGGCGTTGATTCCGGCGAGGATGCCCTGTGCGGCGGCCTCTTCATAACCGCTTGTGCCGTTGACCTGACCGGCAAAGTACAGCCCGCGCAGCCCGCGCAGCGCGAGATCGGCGCGCAGCTGAAGGGGATCCAGGCATTCATATTCGATGGCATAGGCCAGGCGCAGCACGCGCGCTCCGCGCAGGCCGGGGATGGTATGCAGCATAGCCAGCTGCACATCCTCCGGCATGGAGGTGGAAAGCCCCTGCACATACCACTCAGGGGTAGAGAGCCCCTCCGGTTCCAGGAAGAGCTGGTGGCGATCCTTGTCCGCAAAGCGCATGATTTTATCCTCAATGGAAGGGCAGTAGCGCGCACCGGTGCCGTGGATCGCTCCGGCATACATGGGTGCGCGGTGGATATTCTCCCGGATGATGCGGTGCGTCTGTTCATTGGTGTAGGTCAGATAACAGCGCGCGCGGTTTTGCAGCAGCCCATCCGTCAGAAAAGAAAACGGCGTGACCGGATGATCCCCCTCCTGCGGCTCCATTTCGTCAAAATCGAGCGAGGATTCCTCCACGCGCGGCGGCGTGCCGGTTTTAAAACGCCGCAGGGAAATCCCCAGTTCACGCAGCGCATCTGCCAGATGGCAGGAAGCAAGCAGCCCCTGCGGGCCGCCCTGCCAGGCGCATTCACCGATGATGATGCGGCTGTCCATATACACGCCCGCGCACACGATCAGGGCCCGGCAGGCGATCCGGGCGCCGGTGGTGGTGCAAAAGCCGGTGACACAGCCGCCCTCGCAAAGAATCCGGCCGCATTCGCCCTGACGGATTTCCAGATTCGGTTCGGAGAAAAGCGCGCTGAGCATGCGCTGCTGATAGGCGCGCTTGTCCGCCTGTGCGCGCAGGGAATGCACGGCCGGCCCCTTGCCCGTGTTGAGCATGCGGGACTGGATAAACGTATCGTCAATGGCGCGCCCCATTTCGCCGCCCAGTGCGTCCACCTCCCGGACGAGGTGCCCTTTCCCCGTTCCGCCGATGGAGGGGTTGCAGGGCATCAGGGCCACGGCATCCAGATTGAGGGTGAGCAGCAGCGTGCGCAGCCCCATGCGCGCGCAGGCAAGTGCGGCCTCACAGCCGGCATGCCCCGCGCCGATGACGGCGATATCAAAGCGATCCATGCCTGTCCTCCCATGTGTTTCATGCGCTCCGTTTTTTCAGCGGGGAGAGCGGGCCTCGTCCGCGCGTGCCGGGCACAAAAAATTGATTTTAAACTTTCCGTATTATAGCACAGGTGCGCGCGGGATGGAACGGACATGGATAAAAAAGCCGGAAAACCGGTCCGCTCCAGCCTTCAAAACGGTTTCAGCCCTGCATAACTTCCGGGCCTGTATGGACACGATAGGCCGTAAAGGAAGGTGGTAAGAGTTGGAAATCAACATCCTCAAGGAACGCCGTCTCGTCGAGATCTGGCTGACGAATACGGAGAAGGACGATGCCTCTGTGCATGAGCGCCTGCGGCCCCTCTATCAGTCTTATCAAAAGAAAAAGTATGGCGTGACGGTGTACGTATCCGGAAGCGGGGATCTCTATCAAAGCACGCGGGATCTGCTGGTGCGCAACAAACGGTGCATGGCGGGGCTCACCGTATGAAAAACGCTTCGGGTGTAAAACGCTTCCGGCGAGGGGAGGCTGGATGGATCTGTAAGTTGATCTGCCGCCCAAACGGGTGTACAATGTTGTCTACAAGCCTGTTTTTTGAAAAAAGAAAATGAAGCAAAAAGGAAGCGAAAAGGAAGCGAAAAGGAAAGAAAACCGCCGGAACCGGCTGAAAAGCCGGGCCGGCCCGATCAAAACACAGGAAGGAAAACATAGGAAGGATAAGGGGGAAGCATTTTGAAGGTTCGCATCCTTGATATGAAGGACAGCCCGCGCGCCGCGCATTTCGCTTATTTTCAGGCCATGGCCAATCCCTATGTGGGGGTGACGCAGGAAGTGGAGATCACGGCCCTGATGGAAGCGCGCAGAAAGGCTGGGCTGCCCTTTTTTCTGAGCTTTTTGTATTGTGTGGGCCGGGCGGCCAACTCGGTTGCAGAGCTTCGCCGGCGCATCGTGGACGGCAACGTGGTGGAGTTTGAAACGTGCGACACATCCCACACGGTGATGCGTGCGGATGGAACCTACAGTTACTGCCGTCTTTCCTGCATGGAGCCGTTTGAGCGCTTCCTGCCGGAAGCGATTTTGCGGCACGAGCAGGCAAAGGCGCATGCATGTTTGGAGGATGGAGAGGATGCAAGCAGCCTGCTGTTTATTTCCTCTCTGCCGTGGCTTCGCTATACCGCGCTGCAGCAGCCCACTCCCGTGCCGGCCGACAGCAATCCGCGCATCACATGGGGAAAATACGGGATGGAGGGCGGACGCACGAGCCTGCCCGTCACGCTGCTGGCCCATCACGCGCTGGTGGACGGCGTGCATATCGCAGCGTTTTATGACGCGCTCGAGGCGGAGATGAACCGCTTCGCGAAGGAGAGAGGAGAAGAATGGGAAAAACGTGATGCAGGGGTTTGAGATTGCAGGCTACTGCCGGATTTCGGTGGATGAGGAGCTCGACCGTGACAACACATCCATCGAAAACCAGAAGGCAATCATCGGGGAATTTGTCAGGACGCGGTTCCCCGGCAGCAGCCTGACGTTTTATGAGGACCGCGACCGTTCGGGTTATACGTTTGAGCAGCGGGAAGGATACCAGGCCATGCGCCGGCAGCTGATCGCCCATCAGAAAAGCATCCTTATTGTAAAAGATTTTTCCCGGTTCTCCAGACGTAACAGCCGCGGGCTGGTAGAATTGGAGGATCTGCGGGATGCGGGTGTGCGCATTATCTCCATTGGGGATGGCATTGATTTTCCTCAGGACGACGACTGGCTGAAAATACAGTTTCAGTTTCTCATCAATGAGATGCCCGTGACGGATACATCCAAAAAGGTGAAAAATGTCATCCGGCGCCGGCAGGCGGATGGGCAGTGGATCTGCGCCGCGCCTTACGGCTATATCGTCAACAGGCATAAGGAGTTTGAGATTGTTCCCTCCGAGGCGCAGATCGTCAGGCTCATCTTTGACCTGTACAATCACAGGGGATGGGGATATAAGAAAATCGCCAATTATCTCACGGATCAGGGGATTCCGACCCCCCGCATGTCCGAGCAGATGCGCAAGGAGGCGGATGGCGCGGAGTACAGGCGCACGGTAAAAACCGCCTGGAGCATCGTGAGCATTCAGGGAATTCTGGATAACGATTTTTATATCGGCACCATGAGGCAGGGAAAGACCACCCGCGCCAAGATCAACGGCAAGGACGTCCGGCGCGGCGCAGGCGAGCAGGTGGTGCTTGAAAACCATCACCCGCCCATTCTGGACGACCGCACGTTTGCCATCACAAGAGCGCTGCGGGAAAAGCGGACGCGCTCCCATTATCGGGGAATCAAAAAGAACGACAATGCGTATTCCGGATTTCTTTTCTGCGGGGACTGCGGAAGCCCGATGTTCGCCATGAGCCGAAACGATCTGAAGCCGGCCTACACCTGCGGCGCCTATCACCGGCGGGGAAGGGCCGGCTGCACATCGCATCACATTCGGGTGGAAAAGCTCGATGAGCTGCTCAAGGTCTATTTAAGGCGCGTGCGGGATCACTCCGGCGATATGCTCAGGCAGCTCAATGAAGACCTTGACCGGGAGAAGACCAGCCTCTCCGAGGCGGAACAGTCAGCGGATCATCTGTCTTTGCTGCTGGAGGATCTGAATCAAGAGCTGAAGGCGACCAAACGCCAGCGTATTCGCGATATTCTGAAACATCCCGACCAGGAAGAGCTGCTGGAAGAGACTTATGAGGAAATGGAAAAGGATCTTCAAAGGAAGATCGAAGGGCTAAAACGTCAGCTCGATATGCTTTCGGACAGGCGCAACGTCATCGTGCAGGCCAACCGGGTAGCGAAGACGGCCATGGATGTCTTTGAGGAGATCCTGGCAAAAGAAAAGCTGGAACGCGGCGATCTGGAGCTGATGGTGGATCACATCCGCGTATTTGAGGATCATCTGGAGATCCGGCTTCAGGCAGATATGGATTCTCTGCTGGGAACCGGCGCGGCGGAGGAACCCGTAAGTTTTAAGCGCGGCATCGAAGACATCCGAAGCTGTCACCTTGTCCAGCGTGCTGCCCACCGGAAGGACAAGGTTTTCGATGCCCATGTTATCAGTGACGGCGACCCGCTGGAAATCTATACAGATAAGGACGGCGAGGTGATCCTCAAGAAATATTCCCCGATCGGGGAGATTTCAAACTTTGCAAAAGATTACACGGAATCGCTTTTCCGTTCCCTGGGGCACATCGCCTGCATCACCGATAAGGACATGATCGTCTCGGCCAGCGGCGTTTCCCGCAAGGAACTCTGGGAAAAGCCCATCAGCCGGGATCTGGAGCAGGCGATCCAGAGCCGGCAGGTGGTCACGGCCAATCGGGGCAGCGGCACACGGCTTGTGCCCGTCACCAGCGAGGATGACGCGCAATCCTATACGGCCCAGGTCATCTGCCCGATTATTGCGGATGGGGAATCCATCGGCGCGGTGGTGCTTCTCTCACGAGAGCCCGCCGCCAAGATGGGAGACACGGAGCTGAAGGTCGCGGAGACGACCGCCAGCATCGTGGGCCGGCAGATGGAGCAGTGATTCTATCAGGAGAAAAGAAGCGGCCTCCCGCCCCATGCCGGGCGGAGGCTGCTTCAGACTGTCTTTTCTCCCCCGAAGGGGGAGAAAAACGATAAAGCCCATGGCTGAAAAGACATACGCACTGTTTAGAAGCGATGCTTAAGCGCATAAAACAGAGCGGCCTCCTGCCCCATGCTGGGCGGAGGCTGCCTGTGTTTAGAAAGGGACGAAACCTCAGGTTCCGGAAACCGTCTCTTCCGGACGGATGATCTCTGTGGAATAATAGGAGCCGTCGCGCCAGAAGTAGACCGAGGCGCTCTGGCCGGGGGCGATGCTCGCCCTTGCACGGCGCAGCGTGGCGTCGCCGAGGATCGTGATGTCTCCAATGCCCACGAGGATGTCTCCCTCGGCAAGGCCTGCGTCCTGCGCGGGGGAATCGTCTTCAACGGATTTAAGCCATGCTCCCTGCGGCAGACCGTAGTATTCCTGATAGATGGGAAGCACGTAGCGGGAGACAATGCCCATCTCCCACTTGGATGCTTCCTCCCGTTCCTGATCCGTGACGGTGATGGGCAGGGTGTGCATCAAAATATCCTGTGCGCCCCGGCCTACGGGGATAAAGGCCATCTGGTCGTCATCCACGTATACATTTCTTCCGCCGGAACGATACCAGCTTACGGCCACCTGCGCACCGCTGAAATAGATTTTGCGGCTGACCTGGAAGTGGTGCGGCCAGATTTCCAGCACTTCTTCGCCAATTTCGGGCTCCATATAGATGTCGTCTCCGATGGGCACATGCCCATTTGTCGCAAAATCCGAATAGGAATCGCCTCTGCCAATGGAAATATCGTTAAGCGAATACTCCCGCTCGATTTCCTCGGCAAAGGTTTCCGCCATGTCTGCGGGGGAGCCATCGCTCATGTTGGGAATAATTTTCAGGCCAAAGGCGGTGAGCGTACCGCCGGTTTCATTGCGGACGGAGACCTGAACGCTGCCATAAAAACTGTACGATGTGATCTCCGCGCGCTGAATGACAAGGGGCTGATTGTCGTTGTCCAGATAGAGAATCTCCTGCTCACTGCCTTCGCGGGCGAGCATGCGTTCATCATAAAGAAGCGCCTGCGTCAGCGGGTCCGCCTCCCCGGTTGCTTCAATCCCGCAGTCCTCCTGGAAAAAGCCGACCACTTCGGCGGTGGACTCGGTGTAAAGCGTGTTCTCGTTCGGCTTGGCGTAGTATCCAAGCTCGTAGAGCCTGCGCCTCAGGGAGAGCACCTCGTCGGAGCGATCCCCCACGCGGAGGGTGTGATAGGCGGCCAGCTCCTCATCGGTATAGGTAAAGGGAATCTCCGCCTTGATATCGGCAATCGGATCGCGGGAAAGCACGGGGAACAGCGCACGGACTTCCCCTTCCGTGACGGGGCGCAGCACCACCGGGCGCACCTGCCGCAGCAGCTCGGCAAGCATATAGCCCTCTCGGTTTTCCTCCCCGGCCTTCAGGTGAAACCAGAGCTCGCCGCCGCGTTCCACCTGCCCGATCGCCGTCATCTGGATCCCTTTTTCGAGTTCCCTGATCAGGTCGCCGCGGGGGGATTTGCGCAGGTTGGCGCGTGTGGTCGT
>DVMG01000245.1 GCA_018715105.1 Candidatus Ventricola intestinavium | reverse complement strand
CATAAAACGCGTGGGGGAGCAATTTCTTCTTGCTTTGCGCCTTCTCTTTCTACGCTTCAGGCCGCCGTTCCCCGCAGGCCCTCTTTTTCGTCTGATCCCGAAATGCAGAAAAAAACGGGCCTTGGGGAATTCCTGCCCCAAGCCCATGGCATGCCGCAGCCGGCGGCCCCGTTTGTTGACGCAAGCATCGCTTTTATTCATGGCAGGCGCTGCTTTTCTGATGATTCCGGGAATCTTTTCTCCCCCTTCGGGAGGAGAAAAGCATTTTGTCAGCGGTCTGCGCGGCCAGTCAGCCGGCGGCCTTTTTTTCTTCCTGCTGTTTCTGCGCCTGATGATCGTCTTTCCAGGGATGATAGGTCGGCACCACATCGGCGATGGCCTCCACCGCGCGCTCGTCGTTTTTATCCGCCACCTCTTCAAGGACCTCCATCATGTGGTCAAACTGCGCGTCATCCACCCGGTCCACGTTGGCGACAAAGATTTTCTTGTGTGCGGTGCGGGTCATCTTGTCGCGCTCGGAATCCATGAGAAGTTCCTCATAGAGCTTTTCGCCGGGGCGCAGCCCGATGATCTTGATAGGCATGTCCACATTCGGCTCATAGCCATAAGCGCGCACCAATTTCTGCGCCAGATCCATAATGCGCACCGGTTCCCCCATATCCAGCACAAAAATCGAGCCGGATTTGGCGATGCCGCCGGCCTGCAGCACGAGCTGCGCAGCCTCCGGAATGGTCATGAAGTAACGGGTCACATCCGGATGCGTGACCGTGACGGGGCCCCCTTTGCGGATCTGGCTTTCCATCAGCGGAATCACGCTGCCATGGCTGCCGAGCACATTCCCAAAGCGCACAGCCATGCATTTCATGTCCGTCTTTTCTCCATAGCGCTGAATGAGCATTTCCGTAATGCGTTTGGTCGCCCCCATCACATTGGTAGGGTTGACAGCCTTATCCGTGGAAAGCTGCACCAGCCGCTCCACCCCGTGCCGGCTGGCCGATTCAAGCAGGTTGCGCGTGCCGAACACGTTGTTTTTGATGGCTTCCGCCGGACTGCGCTCCATCAGCGGCACATGCTTATGCGCCGCCGCGTGGAAGACCACTTCCGGATGATACAGGTCAAACACCTCATCGAGGCGCTGCCTGTCCCGAATGGAGCCGATCAGCGTGATGACCGGGCAGTTCCGCCCGTAACGCTGGCGCAGGTCATATTCGAGCTCGTAGGCGCAGTTTTCATAGATTTCAAAAATGATCAGCAGTTTGGGGTTAAAACGCATGATCTGCCTGCACAGCTCAGAGCCGATGGAGCCGCCGCCGCCCGTGACCATCACCGTCTTTCCGGAGAGGTAGCCGGCGATGGAATCGGTGTCCAGTTCCACCTCGTCGCGCGAAAGAAAGTCGGATACATTCAGGTCGCGAATAAACGGGGCTCCTTCCCCGCTCGGTGCATCCGCGTCCGTGGGTTCCGACAGCATGCGCGTATGGCAGCGGGACTGGCCGCACAGCTCCAGGATTTCCTGCATCCGCTTGCCTGTTCCCAGAGAAGGGATGGCCACAATGATTTCGCGGATGCCGTAACGGGTGGCCAATTTGGGAATATCCTGAATGGTGCCGCGCACCGGGACATTCTGGATGCGAAGCCCCTGTTTGCTGGGCGCATCGTCCACCAGGAGAACCGGCCTGCCCATGCGCCGCGGATTGCGGTTGCAGATGTTCACCGCATAGGCGCCGGCTTCTCCCGCGCCCACCACCATGACCGGCATGGCGTCTGTCGCGCCGCCGGGCAGACGGTCCTTGGCCAGCACGCGCCAGAGCATGCGCGTGCCGCCCACAGCGCCCGTGCCAATGATGGCCACCAGGATGAGCACGCCGCGAAAGAGCCCCAACCCCATGAACTGGTTAAGCGCAAGCGTGAGGCCGCACGCGATGGCGCTGAACACACATAGCCGCGCCAGATCGCGCACCCCCGCATAGCGCCACATGATCTGATAGATGCCGCCTACCACAAAGCACGCCATGTAAATGACCACCACCAGCGGCATGGAATCGAGCATCGTCTCCATGTGCCGCGCCGGAATATACATTTCAAAGCGCAGCTCCATGCTCACGTATATGGAAAGGACAATCAGCGCCACATCCATCAGGAACATGCACGCCTTTCGCATCCATGTGCTTTCGCGAATAAACTTCATCGTTTGTCTCCCCAAATGTGTACCTTCCTCCTTTTCAGGGGAAGGCCTTCCATCATGATTCACTTCACTGTATCCGCTGCGTATCCACCGCCTCTGCTGCATCCGCCGCATTGGCCGCGTTTCTTGCAGAGGTTTCCGATTATTGATTATATCATATATTCCGCCTGCATTTCAAGCATATCCTGTGTGTTTGCCGGGGATGCGCTCAAAAAGGGAGCCTCCCGCCCTGAGCGGGGGCCCCTGAATGCTGCGGATACCGGTCTTTTTTCCTTTGCTTTCTTCCTGCCTGAAGGCCGCTTAGGCGCCAACAGGCATCATCACCGCGCCCTCCGGGCGGATCATCAGCGGCGTGCAGCATCCTCTGCCAAAGGCCGCCTCCATGGTGCGCACATAATCCTGCAGCCTGTCAAGCGGCACATACGCCTGAATCGTGCCGGCGAAGCCGCCGCCATGCACGCGCTGCGCGCCCTCCCCCTTCAAAAAGCGTCTGCTCATTTCAATCGCCAGCGCCATCTGTTCCTCCGTCGGCCGCGCATAGACGTTTTGCAGCAGCTTCCAGCTGCTGTCGCCCGAACGGTTGACCGCGTCAAAGAACGCCGGGAGATTTCCTTCGCGGATCGCCGCAACCTGCTCAAGCACGCGCTCGTTGTCATCATAGAAGTGCAGGGCGCGCAGAATGGCGCGCTCGCCAACCGCGCCGCGCAGCCTGCCAATGTTTTCCTCCACCTGCTGTTGGGGCACATCCCGCAGCACGCGCCTGCCAAACTGATTGGCAACGGCTTCCATTTCCACGCGGATGGCGGCATAATCGTCCGTCAGATCGCCGTGATTGCCGCCCGTGTTGACCACACACAGGGCATACCCTTTTGCCGCAAAATCGCAGGCGATGGCCTCCACCTGGGCCTCCTGCGCGGCAAAATCAATGGTCACCATGCCGCCCACCGAAGAGGCCATCTGATCCATCAGGCCGCAGGGCTTGCCGAAATACACATTTTCCACCTTCTGGGCGATGACCGCGCGCTGCTTGGCATCCACGACAAAGCCGTTATACAGGCCATCCAGAATCGCCGCAATGAGCACCTCGAATGCGGCTGAGGACGACAGCCCGCTGCCCCTCAGCACCGAGCTGGAAACCGTCGCCCTGAATCCGCCGACCGCATACCCCATCTCGCGCATGATGCCGGCCGTTCCCCGGATGAGCGCAAGCGTTGTGCCGAAATCCTCCTCGTTCACCGCCAGATTCGCCGTATCCACGGTGATCGGCGGGAATCCTTCACTGTCCACCACCATCATGCCGTCATCCGTCTTCTGAACAAAGGCGACGGTATCCAGGTTGACCGCCGCCGCCAGCACACGGCCGTTGTTGTGATCCGTATGATTGCCGCCGATCTCGGTGCGTCCCGGCGCAGAGAAGAAGAAAAGCTCTCCCTCCGGCGCGCCAAACCGGGCTTCAAAGCGCTCCACCAGCTTGCCGTAACGCGCTTTCTGCGCCTGCAGCACGTCTTCCCCCGCTCCATAGAGCGTCGCCACGCGCGCGGCAAATGCATCGCTGTCGCGATAAGCATCCCATCTGCTGATCATCATCCGTTCCTCCATATTCTCTCCCACCGGGGCAGCCGGCTGGGCTATTTTCGATATTGTCTATATTATTGACGTTTTTTTCGGCTTTGTCAAGCCTTGCACCGCATTTGCCGCACAAAAAGCCGAACTGCCGCTTGCGCAATCCGCTCGCCTCTGCTATACTGCGCATAGGAACCCGCCCGACGGCGGAGGATCACGGAGGCATGTATGCTTATCTTTTTGGTTCGTCACGGCCTGACCAGTTGGAACGCCTTGCGCCGCTTTCAGGGCACATGCGATATTCCGCTTAATGAGGAGGGGCTTGCCCAGGCGCGCGTCGCCGCCGGCCGCTGTGCACAGCTCCATGTCCAGCGGGTGTACCACAGCCCGCTTCTGCGCGCCGCGCAAACCGCCCAGCTCATCGCGAAGGCCGCTTCGGCCCCGCTCTTTCCCTGGGCGGGCCTGTCTGAGGTCTGCATGGGGGCGTTTCAGGGGCTGACTCGTCAGGAAGCCCGGGAGCGCTATCCCGAAGCGAGCGCCGCCTATTTTTCCGATCAGGCGCATGTAGCCCCGCCGGGCGGCGAATCCATGCTTGATCTGCAATCCCGTGCGCTTCATGCGCTCAGCGAGATTGAGCTTGACGCGCAGGGATGTGCGCGCATCGCGGTCGTCTCACACGGCGCGCTGCTCAAGACGCTGCTTTGCGCCGTCGCGGGCATGCCGCTGACGTGCTTCGGGCGCATTGATGTGAGCAACGGCTCCATCAGCGTAATCGAGTGCGCAAAGGACACCCGCCGCCTCATCACGCTCAACGATATCTCCCATTTCGGCGATCCGTATGAGGAAATGAGCGCCACAAGGCTGATGATCTGACGGGCTTCTCTCCCCACTTGACAGAATCGCATGCATGCGTTATGATAAGGCTTATGGTTCACTTTATGAACTATATTGCGCAGAATTATACAGAAAGGGGGAACTGCCATGAGCGACAGCCTGTATGCGGGCGATAAGCTTCTCTCCGCGTGGCTGAATCTCACCTCCACCCTGTGGAACACACGCGTCGTCTCCGCCATGCCTTATAACGAAGCCCATGTGCTTGGCATTCTGCTGCGCTATAAGGACATAAATCCGCCGCTGACAGCCACCGATCTGATCCGCCGCACGCATTTGCTCAAAAGCCAGATGAACAGA
>DVMG01000244.1 GCA_018715105.1 Candidatus Ventricola intestinavium | reverse complement strand
ATCTCCGCGCCGTCAAGCCCGATCTCGCGCGCGGCCCTGGCGCAGGCCGCGTAGCTTGAAACAATCTGCCGGATCTTCTCCCGCGGCATGTTATCCGGCAAAAGCACAGAGGGGTCTCTGCCTGCCTGCGCTTTGGCCGGATGAATCTGCACGATCAGACGGCATCCCTTCTCTCTGCAGATGTCAAGCAGCCTGCGCCACCCCGAAGCATACCGGGAGTCTGAAAGAGCCGGGCGCGCGGGCCCCGGTTTTCCATGCGGGCTTCCGGGCATGATCACGGCCGCCGCCCCGCCCTGCACACGCGCGCGAACATAGGCCTCCAGGCGGGGCGTGACAAACCCCTCGTCATCGCAGTAAAAATTGCACATGGATGGAAAAAGAAACCGGTTTTTCAGCTGCATGCTTCCAATGGAAGCCGGTGTCAGGCACTTCATGGCCGCATCCCTCCTTATACGGTCACTATACCCGTTTTCCCGCTTCTCCTCAAGCGATTTTCAAATTCTGAAAATCGAGGGAGGTTACGCGCTTCGCTCCCGCTTTTCCGGCATTTTCCCGCCCGAAATCCCTCAGGACGGGGCCTTCTGCGCCCGCTGCCAGGCATACTCCCGGGCGATCAGGCTCGCGATGGCCTGCATCTGAAAGGGGTGCGGCGCCTGGCTCAGATCCGAGGCAAAGGAAATCACCTGATCCACACAGCCGCATGCCTGAATCTCTTTTGCGCCGGTGATAAACACGACATGCGCGCGGCGCAGCCCCCGCGGAATGCGCCGGTGCAGATAATCAAAGTAAATGCCTGAATAGCTGAAGATCAGGATCAGATCCCTCTCTGCGGCCTGCTCCATGTATTCAATCTGCTTGGCAAAGGGCAGCTTGCATACCGCCACTTTCCCCAGTAAAAGCAGATCCGCCTGAAGGCACTGTGCCGCCGTGCCCGCCTTGAGCAGCCCAAAGACCGCCACCCGCTCATAGGCATCGATCTTGCGGCACAGCACCCCGATCTGCTCCATATCCACGCTGTTTTCAAGCGCCTCCAGGCTTTCATGCAGGACATGAAGCGTGCTGTGCAGGCGTTCCTGCGCCTGATCGCTCTGGACGCCGGCATCAAACCGCCAGTCCGCATGGCGGATCAGCTCTCTCAGTTCCGCAAAATCACACAGCCCGATTTCCCGGCAAAAGCGGGATACCGAGCTCACCGACGCGTGGCAGCTGCGCGCCAGCTCAACAATGGTCATCCTTGATGCCCGCTGCGGATTTTCAAGGATAAAGTGGGCGATGTTGCAATCCGTCGTCCCATCCGCCTGGGTTGCCAGCGTGGAGAGGAGGACAATGGGCAGTTTTCCGTAAATCATGC
The DNA here is from genome assembly GCA_018715105.1 of Candidatus Ventricola intestinavium. Taxonomy (GTDB): domain Bacteria; phylum Bacillota; class Clostridia; order Christensenellales; family Aristaeellaceae; genus Ventricola; species Ventricola intestinavium. The sequence continues at coordinate 7,777 of DVMG01000244.1, read as the reverse complement.
CGATCTCCCTTTCATGCCCTCATCTTAGCATAAACCCGGGAGAATGTACACCTTTTATACGCTTTATACGCCATCTCCGGCGGGAGGCCGCGGCCTCCTGGGGGAAAGGACGCCTCTCCTGCCCGCCTGTCACCGCGGGAGAAGGAACCCGTTCCTTTTCGGGAATCATTTGCTTTTTCGGGAGGATCCATGCTATAATGATGCGTTGCTTTTTGACGAACCGAGGCGCATTTATGGCCGGAACCGGCACTCTCATCAACGTTCTGTGTATCCTGCTGGGAGGGGCGTGCGGCCTGCTCTTTGGCCGGGCGCTCAGCAGGCGCGTGCAGGAGATCCTGATCTGCGGCTGCGGGCTGAGCACCGTGTTTATCGGGGCATCCGGCGCCATGCAGCATCTCCTTGTAACCGGCGCCAACGGCGCGCTTGAAACGACGGGCAGTCTGCTGCTCGTAGTCTCCCTTGTGCTGGGCGGCCTCGCGGGGGAGACCCTGGGCATCGAGCGCCGGATTGAGCGTCTGGGGCAGTGGCTGCGGGTAAAAAGCCACAGCGAGCGTGACCCGCGCTTTCTCGAAGGATTTACGTCTGCGTCTCTCACGGTCTGCGTCGGTGCCATGGCCGTCCTCGGGCCGATCAACGACGCGCTGTATCAGGATTACACGCTGCTGACAACCAAGGGCATCCTGGATGCCGTCCTTGTCATGGCCCTGGCCTCCTCGCTGGGGCGCGGCGCTGTGTTTTCCGCGATTCCTCTGGCTCTGTTTCAGGGGAGCATGACCCTGCTGGCACGCCTGATCAGCCCGCTGATGACCGGCATGGCGCTGGCCAATCTCTCCATGGTCGGTTCGGTGCTGATCTTCTGTGTGGGCATCAACCTGGTGTTTGGCAAGAAAATCCGGGTGGCTAACTTCCTCCCCGCGCTGATCCTCGCCGTCGCCTTTGCCTATCCGCCCTGAAAGGAGCACGCATGCCCGTTTATTTCGCCCCGATGGAGGGAATCACCGATTCCCTCTACCGCCGCGTGCACAGCGCCTGCTTTGGCGGCGTCAGCAAATACTTCATTCCCTTCATCAGCCCCACGCAGAATCTGCGCCTGACCCCGCGCGAGCTTGTCGCCGTCCTCCCCGCCCACAACGCGGGTTTTTTCGCCGTGCCGCAGGTGCTCACGCGCCATGCGGCGCATTTTCTCTGGGCCGCACAGGCGCTTCACGACATGGGATATGGTGAAATCAACCTGAATCTAGGCTGCCCTTCCGGCACGGTGACGGCCAAGGGCAAGGGCGCGGGCATGCTGGCGGATCTGTCCGCGCTTGAGCGGTTTCTTGACGAGGTATACAGCCGTGCCCCGCTGCGCGTCTCCATCAAAACACGGCTGGGGTATGAATCGCCCGGGGAATGGGACGCGCTGCTCGCGCTTTTTTCCCGCTTTCCTGTCAGCGAGCTGATTGTGCACGCCCGAACGCGCAGCCAGTTTTACACGGGCACGCCGCATCGGGACGTGTTTGCCGCCTCCTTTTCGCGCACATCCCTTTCTCTGGTCTATAACGGCGACCTGTTCACCGTGCAGGACTGCCGCGACCTGCACAGCCGCTGTCCCGGGACGCATGCCCTGATGATCGGACGCGGGCTGATCGCCAATCCCGCTCTGGCGCAGGCCCTTGCCGGCGGGCAGCCGCTGACGCTTGCGGCCCTTCGTTCCTTTCACGACCAGCTGCTGTCCGCCTATCGGGCGGCATATCCCGCAAACGTCGTGCTCGGCCGGATGCGCGAGGTGATGAAGCACATCGCCTGCTGCTTTGATTCCCCGGAAAAGCCGCGCAAAGCCATCCGCAAGGCCGCCACCCTACGCGCGTATGAGGAAACGGCCGCCCGCCTGTTTGACGGACACGCTTTGTTGGAAAACCCGCACTTCACCGCATAGCCCTCCATCCAGACAGGGGCGCGCGGCTTTTGATTCCCGGCGGGAGACAGCGGGCAGGATCCGGCTCTTTTTTCCGTGCGCCGCTGCGCAAAACCCTTTGAAGACCGCGCCAGGCCGCGTTATCATCCCAGGCAGATTTCCATGCAAGGAGCTTATACCATGCAAATCCGTTCAAATCCTCTGACAAGCGGCAGCGTCGTGCGCGCGCTCGTCACATTCACCCTCCCCTTTCTGCTCGCCAACCTTCTGCAATCGCTCTACGGCGCGGTGGATCTGTTTGTCGTGGGGCGCTACTGCGATGCGCAGAGCGTGGCCGCCGTCTCCACAGGCACGCAGGTGACGCAGATCATCACCAGCCTCGTTTCCGGCCTGACGCTGGGCGGCACCATCCTCATCGGCAAATATACCGGCATGGAGGACGAAACCCGCGTGCGCCAGTCCATCGCCACGATGCTCAGCGTGTTCGCCGTCGTGGCCCTGCTGCTCACCGCGCTGATGCTTCTGTTTGAGCGCCCGCTTCTCACGCTGCTCAACACCCCTGCCGAATCCTTCGAGGAGACGATGCAGTATGTTGCCATCTGCTCCTGGGGCAACTTCTTTATCTGTGGTTACAATTCGCTGAGCGCCGTGCTGCGCGGCTACGGCGATTCCACAAGGCCGATGCTCTTTGTGGCCATTGCCTGCGTGGTGAACATCGTGCTGGATTTCATCTTTGTGCGCTTTTTCTTCCTGGGCGCGGCCGGCACCGCGCTGGCGACGGTGATTGCCCAGGCGGTGAGCATGTTTGTGGCCATTTTCTACCTGCGCCGGCATGGCTTTGTGTTTGACTTCAGGCCCTCCAGCTTCCGGATCACGCCGAAAATCGCGCGTGAGCTGGCCATCGTGGGGATCCCGATCTCCTTTCAGGAGCTGATGGTGCGCATATCCTTTCTCTATCTCACAGCGGTGATGAATGGATGCGGCGTATACGCGGCGGCCGTGGTTGGCATCGGCGCCAAGTATGATGTCTTTTCCATGCTCACGGCCACATCGGTGGCCAACGCGCTGGCCGCCATCACCGCGCAGAACATGGGCGCGGGCAAGCCGCAGCGCGCGCGCCGCTCCCTGTGGTATGGCATGGGTTTTGCCCTGCTTGTCGCGTCCGCGTTTTTCCTGTGGGCGCAGATCAATCCGGAATCCATGATCGGTGCATTTTCCTCCGACGCGGGCGTTATCGCCGCAGGAGTTCCGTATTTCCGCTCCTGCAGTTACGATTACCTGATGGTGGCGCTTGTTTTCACGCTCAACGGCTATCTGAACGGCCGTTCCAAAACCGTGTGGACCATGGTGAGCTGCTCGGCCGGCGCGCTGCTTCTGCGCATCCCGCTGGTGTATCTCTTTGCCGGCCGCTTCGGCGACCAGCTGGGCATGCTGGGCCTGGTGGCGCCGATCGTTTCGGGCATCATGGCCTGTTACACGCTTATCTATGTGCTCTGGGAGGGCAGGCATAGCCGGAAGAAGGAGAAGACCGCCTGAAAATAAGGAGCCCCCGGCTCCGCCGGGGGTTTTTCTTGATCCAAGAAGGGAGGACAGCGCCGCCTGGGCCCGTCCTTCCGTTTTTTCATCGATCCGCCCTGTGCGCGGCGCCGGGCGCCGCTTCCTACAGCATCTGCATCCAGAGCTCAAAATTGGCCTGGCTTAGCGCGGCGGGATACGACCTCTGCCATTCCTCGCAGAACTGCTCATACGTCATATCCGGCGGAAGGAGGCCCGTCGCAGCCGGTGTGGCGCTTTCCGCCCAGGCCGTGATCTCCGCCTGCGCCGCCGCCACATCCGCCGTATCCCGCTCAATCGCCATGCACCGCGCCTCCGGTCCTGACAGCGGCACCACCGCGCCGCCCCGCGTGATCGCCGCCACGTAGTTTGCGCTCCTGATCTCGTCCAGCGCCAAAACGCGCTCGGTCAGCAGTGCGTCCGTGCCCTCTTCAGCCGGGCCCACGACATCCTGCATGGCCTCCCACTGCGCGCGCACATCCGGATCGTCCATCAGCGCGAAATTGGCCGGAAAGCGCTGCGGCTGCACGGCCAGCAGCAAAAGGGGCTCTCCGCCCTGCGCATTGTACGTGCGCACGGCGTCTGCCAGCGCGGCAAAATCCTCCCATGCGAGCACTCCCTGCGGCCGCTCTGCCCCCACGGCCTCCCAGAGGGATTCCTTCGCGGTTTCAAACCAGGTCTGATACCGCTTGATCTCGCAGCCGTACACAACGCCCTCCACCTGCACCGCATACGGTGAAGAGGCCGGCAGATCGAGCTCAAGCAGCTCGCCCGCCCGCGCCCTGCGCTCTACTCCGTCGCGGGGCATGATTTGCGCCTCCTCCGCCTGAGCCGGCAGAAGGGGCGGTATGGCCAGAAGCAGCCCGGCCAGCATCGCGGCAATGCGCTTTCTTCTTTCTTTTTTCACACTCATTCCTCCTTTTTTTCTTTGATCACCTGTCCGTCTTCAAAACGATATGTGCATGTGCACAGGGCGTCGATGTCCTCCTGCCGGTGGCTTGTCAGCAAAATCAACCGGCCGGGCGAGCGATAGAGGCGAATCTTTTCCCGCATCCAGGCCGCCCACTTTCTGTCCAGCGAATTGAAGGGTTCATCCAGAATCAGCAGTTCCGGTTCCTCCATGATGGCCTGCGCAAAGCAGAGCCGCTGCCGCATGCCCATGGAATACCTGCCCACGGGCTTGCGTTCCCGCGGGTCAAGCCCCACCTCTTCAATCGCCCTGTCGATCTGCGGATCCGTCAGCCTGCCGCGATGGGCCGCAAAAAGCCGCATGTTCTGCCGGGCCGAATACGCCCGGAAAAAGCCGGGTTCCTCGATCATGATGCCCGCGTTTTCCGGAAAATCCCGATCCCTGCCAATCCGTTTTCCATCCACGAGGATTTCTCCGCGGTCCGGCCTCACAAAGCCGCAGATCATTTTCAGCAGTACAGATTTTCCGCTTCCATTCGCCCCGACAAAGCCGGCAGTCTGCCCCCGCTCCAGATGCATATTCACATTTTCCAAAACGGGATAGCCGCTGTATGTTTTGCACAGCCCCCTGATCTCGATCATCCCGGATCCCCTCCTCCTCCATCTTGAAAAGACAGCGCTTCCAGATCCACCCGCTTTCCCAATTTCATAGCGGCAAAGGCCAGGGCCGCGCATACGGCCGCGAAAAAAGCAAACGCATACCCGACCGTGGGATAGGCCGGGTCATATCCCCAATTGAGGAAACTGATCCGCGAAAGCGCGACGGGCGACCCTCGTCGCGCCGCATAGGGCAGGGAGTATTCGCAGATGTAATCGTAAAAATACACGCAGAAAAGTGCGCCCAGCCCCGCGCCGCGCACACGCGGCACCCCCAGGCGCATCGCAAGCAGCAGCAGGCCGCCGGAAACGCCATACAGCCACCAGAGCGCGGCCGCGCAGAAAAACGCCTGCGGGAGGCTTGCCTGATAGACAACGGCATAGGGCATCCGGAGGCCCCATGCGCCCGTCTGCGCATCCTGCCAGGCCTGCAGCCCGGGATCCCAGGAAAGCGAAAGCGACAGATGCGGGAACATCGCCGCGGCGGCCGCCAGAAAAAAGAACACCAGCATGCATAGATTCGCCGCCGCAACCAGCGCGATCTGCTGCGTGATCCACCGGCTTCTGTCTGTGCGCACCAGATGATAGTAAAGGCCGCCGCCCGCCTGCGGCACCTGTGAGAGCAGGAAAAAAACAAATGCGCTCATGAAGAAATGCGGGCTTGGAAACACCTGCGGCGACGCCAGAATCAGCAGCAGCGGCATCAGAAAGCTCATCGTCTCCCCCGGATCCAGCGCGCCCCGAATGTCCGACAGATAGGTCAGGTTCATGGCTGCGGCGGCAAGCAGCAGGCACAGGCTTTTAGGCGTGAGCAGGCAGCGGTGCAGCTCCATGCCCAGCAGCGCGCCTTTTCTTCCTCTAGTCACGCCGAAGCCTCCCTTCAAACACCGGCAGGGAAAGGAGCAGGGGGACGGCGCTCAGCGCGGCCAGGCAAAAAGCGCTCCGCAAAAGCGCGCCGCCCGCGCTCACGTCCGCCGCATCCAGGCCCAGCAGCAGCCGTGTGGGCGACATCAACACGGGAACCACGCCGGAAAACAGGTATTGCAGCACCCGCAACACCACAAATGGCAGAAGGCAGATGACAGCGGCCTCCTGCCGCCACACCGCCGCGGGCATCGCGCAGCAGACGCAGAAAAAGCCATACAGAAACACGAGGATCATCCGCGCCGCCAGATACAGCCCCGCATGATTGCCCGCGAGCAGGCCGCCCAGAGCGCTCTGCTCCATGCCCAGCATGTTGTCGCCGGTGAGCGGCGCATCCCCCGCCGCTTTTACAAGGGCCAGGGCCGCCGCCCATCCCGCTGCCAGCGCCAGGCCGCCCGCAAGCGCCGCGCTGACGCCGGTTTCCAGCACAAAGCGGCGCTTGCCGCAGCGCAGCATCTGCGGATAACAGCATGCCCTGCGCATCGCGCTCTCCAAATGGAGGCTGACGGCCAGGATCGCCGCCATGGGCGCAAGGGGAATGAACACGCCAAAGTTCATCGCCATGACCATCAGATAGGTCAGATTCATTCCATGAAAGATGCCCTCGCCCGCCAGCCCCTGCATCATCGCCGCAAAGCTGAGCGCGGCTCCCGCCCACCAGGAGGAGCGGCCCAGCAGATAAACCGTCTGCAAGCGAATCGTCTTCACCGGATCACCTCGCCCGTGCAGGCATTCACGCGGTGGCAATTCCCCTCTTCCCGCTCCGCGCCCAGAAAGCGGAAGCGCCAGGCGGGCACAAACCGGGCATACAACTCCCCTCTGGGATCCGGCACGGGCATATAGCATATATCCACAAAAGGCTCCATGCCCGTGGCATTTTTCATGCGCTCAATCTCATCTTCCACGGCGCTGCGCGCCTCTTCCAGGGGGATCAGATCCCCCTCCCAGGCTTCGGCCGATTCCACCTCATATGTGTTGATGGTTGCCCTCGTGATTTGATCCTCGCACCATTCCACGGACATGGATTCGGCCCTCACATAATACCCCATCCTGGAAATCTCCGACCAATAATTCAAGGATTCGACAGGGAGGCCATGGCGCACCATTCCAAACCGGGCGTCCCCCATCTCAAGCGTCTGGCCGTCGGGATAGGTCTGTGTGTACACCATACCGCCCACCGGGTTGGGCAGCAGCTCTATGCCCAGTTTCTTCGCGAGCGCCTGTGCAAAGCGGGTTGCGTGTTCCGCCGCTTCGCCCGCCTCCTCGATAAAACGGTGGTCCCGCGTGAAAAGCATCGTCCTCCCATCGTCCAAATAAAAATCGCCGTCCGGGTCATATTTTTCTCTCTGCTGCTCCTGAATCCGCTCGTATTCCGTCTTGATTTCGGAATCCCACTCGATTGTAATCTCTCCCGACGGCTCCTGCACATAAACCGTCATCCCTTCCAGCGTATAGAGATCCCTGTGCGCCTTCACGCCCCCGATATCATCTCCATATCCTTCCATCACCTGGCGTCCGGCCAGAACGCTTTCCATGTCCGTCCCCTCCGGCGCAAGCTTTTCTATGAGCGCCTTTGCATCCACGTTTCCCAAGCGCATATACAGGATGGGTGCGGACGTTCCCTCTCCCCCGGCTGACAGGGGAAGCAGCATGCCCATCACACTCAACGCCGCAGCCATGTTCATGATGCGTTTATTCATGTGGATCCTCCTTCCAGATTGTTAAAGGAGGCTTCCTCCCTCCCAAGGTGGAAGCCCCTTCATTTTGTACATTTCGTCGAAAACCGGATCATTGAATCCCAATTTTATGCATTATGGCGTAAATCTTCCAGAAATC
>DVMG01000243.1 GCA_018715105.1 Candidatus Ventricola intestinavium | reverse complement strand
GAAGGAATTTTGTGGAGCCTTCCGCGCCTGGCAAATAATCTGCCCCTGCGGATGGGATGCCGCGTTGCCCGATGCAGGCCGAAAAGAAACAGACGGATCATCTGAGGGTTGTGGTGCGGAGTGATTCCCCTTTATTCTTGATGTACACATCATGAAGAAAGGGGAGATTTGGATGGAAAACAGGAAACCCGGGCGCGGCGGCCTGCGGGAATTTTTGCGGTTTGCACAGGTCACATGCCTGGCCATGGCGGTGGAGATGCTCAGCTTTCTTCTTCTTAAACGGGGGCTGCTGCTGATGCGCGGGAGCATGCAGGCAGGCGAGCTTCCATCGACCCTTGCTTTTCTGGCGTCCTCCGTCGTGGCCAATGCCCTGTCCTTCATCCTGAACCGGAAAAAGACATTTCACAGCCGCAACAGCCTGCGTTATGCCGTGCCTGTGTATGTGGGATACAGCGCACTCATGATTGCCTTGCAGACGGTGGCCGGGCCGCTGCTTGAAAGCGCACTCTTTGATCCGCTGGGGAAGGGCGCCGCGGTCACGGCCAAAGCGCTGATGATGGGAATGAGCCTGTGCATCTCTTATCCGGTGAATAAATATATCATCATGCGGCCGGACGCAGGAAAAAAGAGAACGGCGTAACAATAAAAAGCCCCCTGATCAACGGGGGCAGAAAGGAGGCAGACCGTGCGAATATCCTTTGACGAGGCTCAAAAGACACTTGCCCGCACGCTGGTAAAACATGGCTGCGGACAGGATCAGGCACAGAAGGTGGCCCTGGAAATGGCCCGCAATTCGCTGGAGGGCGGCTATACACATGGAATCAACCGATTTGCCCGCCTGGTTCGAAACATGGACGAGGGAATCGTGATTCCGGGTGTGTCGCCCGTAAAAATGGCCGGATTTGGAGCGATTGAAAACTATGACGGCGGCATGGGCATGGGCGTCACCAACGCCTGGTTTTGCATGGCGCGCGCGATCGAATTGGCGCGCATGCATGGCCTGGGGCTGATCGCCCTCCGAAACACGAATCACTGGATGCGTGCGGCGACATACGGCTATCAGGCGTGCGAAGCGGGAATGGCCGGCATCTGCTTTACCAATACCATTCCCAATATGCCCGCCTGGGGAGCGTCGGATTCACGGATGGGCAACAATCCTCTGGTGTTTGCGTTTCCAAGAAAAGCGGGGCCTGTCGTTGTGGACATGGCGATGAGCCAGTTTTCCTACGGCGCGCTGGAGGTGGCCCGCCTGGCGGGAAAAGAGATGCCCATTGACGCAGGCTTTGACAGCCGGGGCCGCCTGACGCGGGATCCCGGCGAGGTGCTCGCCTCTCAGAGAATCCTTCCCACCGGCTACTGGAAAGGCGCTGCCCTGTCTCTGGCGCTGGATCTCTTCGCGGGATGCATGTCCCTTGGCAACACGGTCTCGCAGGTTGGCCGCCTTCCGGGGGATGAACATGGGGTTTCGCAGGTATTCATGGCGATTGATTTCAATCGGATCGCACCGGCCGAACAGGCAGAGCAAACCGCGCAGAATGCGATTGACGATCTTTTGGGTTCCACCCCCGCGCAGGCGGGAACCCGCATTGTCTATCCCGGAGAACGCATGATGGAGATTCGCAGGGAAAACCTCGAAAAGGGAATTCCCGTGGATGACACGGTATGGCGGCAGATTCTGGAGCTGGACTGACGGCCTGCTTCGGCCGGGGAGATAACGGCTGCGCGGATTTCCCGCGAAGAGGCATCCGGTCAGAACAGGCTCAGCTGTTTGACCGGACGGGGCCGGCTTCTGACCCGCTCAGGCACAACACCGGCCGGAAGCTCCGCCTGGAAGGAAGAGGGAGAATCCCCTGCGGTGAGGATCAGCTCTTCACGTGCGCGCGTCATCCCCACATAGAAGAGACGGCGCTCTTCCGGAAGATCCGTTTGCCGGCCGTGGGATTCGAGGGGGAGAACACCGGCTGTGAGCCCGCAGAGGAACACGGCAGGGAATTCGAGCCCTTTGGCGCCATGCAGCGTCATCAGGCGCACAGCACCGGATTCCCAGCCCTTCCCGGATGCACGGCGCAGATCCGTCTCCTGCCCCAGGGCAAACGCCTCCCACAGGGAATGGAAATCCCGGTGAAAGACCGCTGCATTGCGCAGCCGTTCCAAAGAAGGGGAAGAGCCATACTGGGTTTCCCACCGGGCGATCAGATTCCGCGGTTTTTCCGTGCGCAGGAGGGGGAGCCATTCCTGTGCGCGCTCCATAAAGAGAGCCAGCCGGTCGTTTTCCGTCAGGGCGCTGCGAAGCGGCTCTATGTCAAGGGCTGCTGTCTGGCCGCTCAGGAGAGAGCGGGCTTTTGCAATCCGATCGCCGGGGCAGGAAAAGACCAGCTGCAGCGCGGTTTCCAGCGCAGCGCCGTCTGAAGGAACCTGCAGGGTGTGCAGGAACGCCAGCACGCCCCGCACGTCGCTTTCCTCCCAGAAATCCTCCCGTCCGCTGATTACACAGGGAATGTCATCGTGACGCAGGCACTTTTCCACCCGTTCAAGCTGGCGGTGTGTGCGGCAGAGCACTGCGATTTCCGAAAAAGCGCGGGTTTGCCGTTCGTGGTGAAGCGATTGGGCGTCCAGCATGTCCATGCCGCCGGTCATCCGCCCGATTTCCTTGGCGACAAACACCGCTTCGGCAAAGTCATCCGCAGCCTGCACAAGCCGCACCGCAGGCCCGGAGGGGCTGTGAGGATGAAGAATGCGGGGGGCGCCTCCATTGTGCCCGATGACGGGAAGAGCGGCGCTTAAAATTTCCGGTGTGGAGCGGTAGTTCTCTGTCAGGCGGATTTCACGAACCTGCGGGCATTCCTCAAGCAGGCGGGCAAAGCACGCCCCCGATGCGCCCCGAAAACCATAGATGGACTGATCCGGGTCACCGATGACAAACAGGCTCTTTCCGCCCTGGCTCCAGGCGCGGATCAGGCGGTACTGCGTATCGTTGATATCCTGAAACTCATCCACCAGAAGATGCGTAAAACGCTTTTGCCCGGCGGTGTCCAGTTCAAGCGCGGCCGAGAGCAAATCGTCAAAATCCAGGACGTTTTGTGCGCGCAGGCGATCTCGATAGGCCTCATAGAGCGCTGCGTCAAGGCCCGCCTCCTCCAGAGAAAGGCCGTTTTTTACCCTTGAAACGGCTTGGAGCAGCGCTTTGGCGCTGCCCGTTTTTTTCCCGGCAGACCGCAGCACGTCATCGGCCGCGGTGAGGGCGTCGCCCGGGCTGATCAGGCGGACATTCCCCAGAAGATTCAGGCAGATGGCATGAAATGTGCCGATGGTCATCGCCGATACCGCGCGCTTGCCGCCCAGGCGGGCTTCAAGCCGGCTGCGCATTTCAGCGGCGGCCTGATTGGTGAAAGTCACGGCCGTGATCTCGCCCGGTTTAACGCCGCACGATTCCACAAGATGGGCAATGCGGGCCACGAGCGTCTTTGTTTTGCCCGTGCCGGGGCCGGCTATGACGGCGATCATGGGATCCGCGGCTTCTACGGCGCAGCGCTGCTGCTCATTGAGCGGCTCGGCCGCCTGCGCCGGAGGATTCATGGAGTCCCTGGATGGTGTGGAACGCCGGATTGATCCCCTGTTCAAAGGTTTGGAAGCCGGCTTATGCGGCGCGATGCCGGAGGTTTCCCCGGAATGAAGGAACCCGAACAGGGATGTCTGCCCGCTGAGGGATTCCCTCTCCGCAGGGGTCAGCAGGGAGATGGTTCCATATTCCCCGTCAAATCCGGCCCGGCGCTGTACGTCGCCCTGCCGGAGACGGCGGATTCCTTCCGCGACACAGGGGCCCGAGATCCGCTTTATTTCTTCCACGGGGATCTCCCGCAGGATGGAAAACTCGGTGCCCAGGGATTCAAGCATCCGTTCATACAGCGCGGATGCTTTTTTGCCGGAAGCGGAAAGGCCCGCAGAGGCGGCGATGACTTCGCAAAGAGGCGCGAGGCTCTCAAAGGGACGGGCGTTTTCCGGCCGGAAACCGGCCGGGCGATCCGCCAGCGCCTGCACCCGATGCTCCACCCCGATGGTCAGCTTCTTTCCGCACACGGGGCAGAGGCCATCCCGCCTGGCCGTCTCTTCCGGCGTGAGGCAGACCCCGCATGCGCGGTGGCCGTCCAGGTGATATTTGCCCTCTTCCGGGAAAAACTCAATCGTGCCGGCGAAGCCCTCTCCTGTGCGGATGGCGCGAACCAGCTCAGGATAGGACAGGCCGGTTTTCAGCAGGTTGGCCTCGCGGCCCAGTTTGGAAGGGGAATGCGCATCCGAATTGGAAACCAGGGTCAGGGAATGGAGCGCGGAAACGCGCCAATTCATCGGCGGATCCGAAGAAAGGCCCGTTTCCACGGCATGGATGTGCGATGCCAGATCCCCAAAGCATTCCTCCAGGGAATCAAAGCCGGAGAAGGCGCCGAACATGGCAAAGTGAGGCGTCCAGATATGAGCGGGGATGAATTCCGCTTCCGGGCAGGTCTCAAGCGTCAGCTCCAGCAGATCCCGGCTGTCCAGCCCCAGGATGGGACGCCCATCCGAACGGATGTTGCCAATGGCCTCCAGCCGCGCGGAAAGCTCATCCGCCGCCTCCAGCGAGGGCAGAAGGAGGAGATGATGCACCTTGCGGGTCCTGCCGCCGCGCTTGTAAATGCAGCTGATCTCACCGGTGATGACGAACCGGGGGGAAGGGCCCGGCGCGGGCTGCGGCAGGCGCATGTCTTCGCGCAGGGCATACAGCCCATCTTCAGCGGGCACAAGCTGCTCGCGCAACTCTGTGCGCCAGGCCGGGTGCGTGAAATCCCCTGTGCCCACAAGGGCGATGCCCTTGCGCCGGGCCCACCAGTCCAGGTGAGGAAGATCTCCATCACGGCCGGTGGCGCGGGAAAAACGGGAATGGATATGCAGGTCTGCGATGTACATGGCATGTTCCTCTGTTTCTGATGCGTTCTTTCGGATCCATCCTCTTTCGAATGATTTTCGGATGATAGGGAAAGAGGCCCGCCCTGCCGCATCCTCCTGCTGCTTCAATCACGCTGCTTAACCACGCTGTTTGAATCACGCCGGTTTTATGAGGATGCGGCGCGTGGCAGATGCTTCCATTATATGGCTTTTGAGCCGAAATGGCAAGAAGGCGAAAGCTATCCTCCGGCAGGAACGGCCCTCGGACAGCGGGCAGGAAGGGAAAGCCCTTTCAG
>DVMG01000242.1 GCA_018715105.1 Candidatus Ventricola intestinavium | reverse complement strand
CCGGCTTATGCCGGGAAAGAATGGTCGTATTATAGCGCCAAACTCATAAAAATGCAATAGACATGAATGAATATTCCGAATTTTCGGAAAAATTCAGATAAAATACACATATAATATTAAAATAAACAGGCATATTGTTCTATTGAGTATACATGATTCTGCATAAACAGAAAGAAGGGGCCGGGAGGAACGCCCGCGGGCACGATTGACAGGCCGCGTAAAATACGATAAACTGAATTAGTTACAGCTTTTTGCATGTGCGCCGTCCGCATGGAAAGCGGTGCATGGGAAAGGGACGCATCTTTTCTTGAGGGAAGGCGTTTTAAGACGTGGGGCCGGAAAGAAAAGGGCGGCATTTTGCGACAGACGGCAGGCGAGGCGGACAGAGTTGAGAATCCTGGGCATTGACCCCGGCCTGGCCACGATGGGTTGGGGAATCATCGAATCGGACGGATATCGGGAGCGCCTTGTGCAGTATGGCGCGCTGCTGACCTATCCAAGGGACACGTTTCCCACACGGCTGCGCTGCATTTACACGGGTGTGCAGGGCCTGCTTGACACGTTTAAGCCCGATGAAATTGCGTTTGAAGAGCTGTTTTTTTCAAAGAATGTCACAACGGGCATTCAGGTGGGCGGTGCGCGCGGTGTGGCGCTTGTGGCCTGTCAGGCGTATACGGACAAGCTTTTTGAATACACCCCCATGCAGATCAAGCAGGCGGTGGCCGGTTACGGCGGGGCGGACAAACATCAGGTGCAGATGATGGTGCGCATGCTGCTGGGCCTGCGGGAAACCCCGAAGCCGGACGATGCGGCGGACGCCGTGGCCTGTGCCATTACGCATGCGCATGCGGGCGCGGGACGCGGGCAATTCAGAATCAAATAGAGGCAAAGGGAGACGGGGCGGATACATGATCGATTTTATCGAAGGAACCGTAGAGGGCAAGGCGCCGGGTGAATTGGTTCTCTGTGCGGGCGGAGTGGGATTTTTGCTCCTGTGCTCCAACAGCACGCTGGCCCAGGCCCCTGCGCGGGGAGAAAAGTGGCGCTGTTACACGGTTTTGAATGTCCGCGAGGATGCGATGGAGCTCTTTGGCTTTGCAACCCGGCAGGAGCGTGGAATGTTCAGGCGGCTTTGCCAGGTGACGGGCGTGGGCGCGAAGACGGCGCTGGGGGTGCTCTCCGCTCTGGCTCTGCGCGATCTGTCCGTCGCCATCGTCACGGGCGATGTGGCGGCGCTCTCCCGTGCGCCGGGCATTGGCAAAAAGACCGCACAGCGCATTGTGCTGGAATTGAAGGATAAGGTCGAGCAGCAGGATGTCGCGGCGGCTGCGGGAGCGCCCGCCGCGCAGGCCGCCGCAGGCGGCGCGGAACGCGAGGCGCAGGCGGCTCTGCAGGCGCTTGGCTACACATCCGCAGAGGCGGCGCGCGCAGTCAATCTCGTGCGCGATCAGGCGCAGACGGTGGATCAGCTCATCATGCTGGCCCTGCGCCAGATGGATACCCTGTGAGGGGAGGAATGCGTGTGAATCTGCCGGAGGACCCGATCATGCTGCTGAGCGTTGTCAACATGAAACTGCGGGATCAATATGCCTCGCTGGATGCGCTTTGCGAGGACTTGGAGGCTGACCGCGCGCAGATGGAGGCCAAGCTGGCCGGCGCGGGATATACGTACAGCCCGCGAAACAATCAGTTTACCTGAGCGCGCAGGCGGGGATTCTGCGGGCCATGGGCGATGTGTAGGGTACGGGGGTGAAGACATGGAAGAGGAACGTCTGGTGATGAGCGGTTTCCGCGAAGAGGAGGATGATCAGGAGAGCAGCCTGCGCCCGCGCACGCTGCGCGAATACGTGGGCCAGCAGGCCGTGAAAGACAGCCTGAATATCTACATTCAGGCGGCGCGCCAGCGGAGAGATTCGCTTGACCACATCCTTCTTTACGGCCCGCCGGGCCTGGGCAAAACGACGCTGGCGGGCATTGTGGCCAGCGAGATGGGCCAGAACATCCGCGTGACGAGCGGCCCGGCCATCGAGCGCGCGGGGGATCTGGCCAGTCTGCTGACCAATCTTTCCAGCGGAGATGTGCTCTTTATCGATGAGATTCACCGCCTTTCCCATGCGGTGGAAGAGGTTCTCTATCCCGCGATGGAGGATTATGCGCTGGATATCATGATCGGCAAAGGGCCGTCCGCCCGAAGCATCCGCCTGGATCTGCCGCGGTTTACTCTGATTGGGGCGACCACGCGCGCGGGCTCGCTTTCGGCCCCCCTGCGCGACCGCTTTGGCATCCTCTTCAGGTTGCAGATGTATACCACGGAGGAGCTGATGCAGATTGTGCGCCACTCCGCATCTGTGCTGGGAATTCAGGCCGAGGAGGAGGGCGTGCGTGAAATTGCGCGCCGCAGCCGCGGCACGCCGCGCATTGTGAACAGGCTGCTCAAGCGCGTAAGGGATTACGCACAGGTGCGGGGCGACGGCGTGATCACCCTGAAGATGGCCAGAGAGGCGCTGACCCTGCTGGATGTGGATGAGCTGGGGCTTGACCGCGTGGACCGCACCATCCTCACCACGATGATGAAAAAGTTTGACGGAAGACCCGTCGGCCTGGATACGCTGGCCGCGACCACCGGCGAGGATGCCGTGACCATTGAGGATGTGGTGGAGCCGTATCTGATGCAGCTGGGCTTTATCATGCGCACGCCGCGGGGCCGTATCTGCACGCAGGCGGCTTATGACCACATGAAAATCCCCATGCCGCAGGAACGCGCCGTGCCGCCAAGAGGCGAAGAGCAGATGTCGCTGCTTGAGTAAGAGTACGCGTGCTTCAGGAGCCCTTTCGCCGGTGAGAAAGGGCTTTTTTGCAGGCTGTGGAAAAGGAGAGCCGGGGGAACCGCGTTTTTATGGATTCTTTCTGGCAGGATTCCGAAGAAGAACCGCGGCGCGCGGTTTCGCGCACGGAGAGAGGACATGTGTATGAAAACAAGCGATTTTGATTACGAACTTCCGCAGGAACTGATCGCCCAGACCCCTGTGGAGCCGCGGGATAGTAGCCGCCTGATGGTTTATCACCGCGACAGCGGGGAAATAGAGCACCGTGTCTTCCGCGATGTGATCGACTATCTCCACCCCGGCGATGTGCTGGTCGTCAACCACACCCGCGTCATTCCCGCGCGCCTGTATGGCGTCAAAGAGGGGACGGGCGGGGCCATCGAGTTTCTGCTGCTGCGCAGGCTGAACCTCACCGATTGGGAGGTTATCCTCAAGCCCGGGCGAAAGGCCCGGCCCGGTGCGCGCTTTGTATTCGGAGAAGGGGAATTGACGGCCGAGATTCTCAGCGTCGGCGAGGACGGCGGGCGCACGGTGCGTTTCTTTTACGAGGGTGTGTTTGAGGATGTGCTGGGCCGTCTTGGACAGATGCCTCTGCCGCCTTATATCCATGAAAAATTGGAAGACAGGACGCGCTATCAGACTGTGTATGCCCGGGTGGACGGCAGCGCGGCCGCGCCGACGGCCGGACTGCACTTTACCCCGGAACTTCTGGATCGCATCCGGGCCAAGGGGGTTGACGTGGTGCCCGTGCTCCTGCATGTGGGCCTGGGCACGTTCCGGCCGGTTAAGGAGGAAGAGGTCGCCCAGCACCACATGCACAGGGAGTATTACGAGGTCACGCCCGAGCAGGCAGAGGCCATTAACGCGGCGCGTCGGCGCGGCGGCCGGATTGTCTGTGTGGGCACGACGAGCGTGCGCACGCTGGAGACCGTTGCCACGGAGGACGGCGTCGTGCATCCGGGCCGGGGATTTACGCAAATCTTCATCACGCCCGGCGTGAAAATCAAAGCGGTGGATGCGCTGATCACCAATTTTCATTTACCCCAGAGCACGCTGCTGATGCTCATCTCCGCGCTGATGGGAAGGGAGAACGCGCTTGGCGCATATGGCGTTGCGGTGAAGGAACGCTACAGGTTTTTCAGCTTTGGGGATGCGATGCTGATCCTGTGAGGGCGGAAATCGAAAAGCCGACATGTTGAGAAGCCGGAATCCGAAAGAAGGGTTCCGGCTTTTCAGGATGCAGGCGTATTTTAGGCGGCGCTTACGAAAACTTTACACGCAGAGGGTGGTGTGCCGCCGATGTTTTTGATAGAATCAAATTAAAGATGGAAAAGATGAAAATGAAAAAAGGAGAGGCAAAGAGAGATGGCCGGAGAGAAAATCATCCTTTACGGAAGCCGGTACGCAAGCACGCGGCGATACGCCCAGGCGCTTTCTGAAAAAACGGGAATTCCGGCGGTTCGTTACCAGGATGCGCCGGAATTGTCGGGGATGGAAACGCTCATCTATCTGGGCGCCCTGTATGCGGGCGGCGTCCTTGGGCTGAGCAAGACGCTCAGGCATGTTTCCCTTCGGGAAGGGCAGAGGCTGATTCTGATCACCGTAGGGCTGGCGGATCCGGATAAACCGGAAAACAGGCAAAACATCCGCACGGCTTTGCAAAGGCAGCTGCCCGCCGAGCTGCTCAGCCGGGCGGAGATCGCCCACCTGCGGGGCGGGGTGGATTACGCCAAGCTTTCAATCGTGCACCGCCTGATGATGGCGGCGCTTTATCGCTCCATTCGCCGTATCCCCGCAGAGAAGCAGACCGAAGAAAACCGGGCGCTGATGGAGACCTATGGCAAACGGGTGGATTTTACCGATTTGCGCACCCTGGAGCCTATTATCCAGAAAATCCAGGGAAGCGAGGCAGAAAACCGAGTGGAAAACGGCTGAAATGCTGCGGGATAAGCGAAGAAGCGGTCCGATTTCCCTCCAATCCCGGCATTTGTGAAGGCGGGTTCGGACTGTGAGTGTGTTTGGCATCAATCGGTGAAGAGAGGAGAACGTCTATGTATAAAACCGTGGTCATCCGGTATTCCCCCAAGGCGGAGGAAATGGCCCGCGCTTTTGAAGAGACGGCCAATCGCATGGAAAACGAGGGCTTTGAGCTTCTTTCCTGCGCCATCACCCCGGCAGCCAGCGGCATTCTCATTTTCAGAAGAGACGGGGAATCCACGATATCGGGCGGCACGGCGCGTGAGCCCGAAGGCCGCCCGATTGGAGCTGATTTAGGATGAGGCGGAGAACATCCGGGCAAGCGCATGGGTGCTTTGCATTCAGTCGATGGATTCTCTCCCTTTCTTTCTGCTATACTTTACGCGGCATAAGAGCGAAATCAATCGAAGGCCGAAGGAGGAAGAAAGAATGCTTCGTGATTTTATAGGCGCAGCATTTCCCTGGATTTTACTCGGTTTATTTATAGCAATTAGTTATTCTCTCCTGAGTAAAAAGAAACGGTGACTTCCCTTTTGCCGGAAAACTGGGCCCGAGCCGGAACCCCTTTTGAACCTGCGTGGCCGCGCTTTTATGCGCGCTTATCGGGAAGGCCGTGCGTCCGCAGCCGCCTCGCGTTCCGCCGGCCCTTTGAAGAATGGATATCCACAAATCCTCCGCATGTCTTTAACCATGCGGAGGATTCGCTGTATTACGGCGCGCCTGTTCGGCGGCCCAAAGGGATGGACTCCCTGCGGCCATACAAAAGGGCGCGCGGCTCTTTAAACAGGCCACACGCCCAAACTGGAGTCAGGGATTGGGATCCGCGCCGATCACGGCCTTGATGCGGCGCACGCCGGCGGAGGAGGATTCCTCCTTCTGGATTTTGAAACTCACCAGCTCGCCCGTGTGGGTGGCATGCGGGCCGCCGCAGATCTCCTTGGAGTAGGGACCCATGGTGTACATGCGCACCCGCTCGCCATACTTGCTCTCAAACAGGCCGATGGCGCCCTCCGCCTTGGCCTCCTCGACCGTGGTTTCCTTCATGGTGATGGGCACATCCGCCTGGATCCACTCGTTGACAAGGGCCTCGACCTGCGCGATTTCATCTTTGGTCATCTTGCGGCCGAATTTGAAGTCAAACCGCAGGCGTTCGGCGGTGATGTTGGATCCTTTCTGCGCGACATCGTCACCCAGCACGCGGCGAAGGGCGGCGTGCAGAAGATGGGTGGCGGTATGCAGGCGTGTCGTCTGCACGCTGTGATCGGCCAGGCCGCCCTTGAAACGCTGCTCGGCGCCCGCCTGAGAGAGCTTCTGATGGGCGGCAAAGTGATCGGCAAAGCCCTTTTCATCCACCGTGAGGCCATGCTCCGCGGCCAGCTCGCGCGTCATTTCGATGGGGAAGCCGTACGTGTCGTAAAGATGGAACGCACTCAGGCCGTCAATCACCCTGCTTTCACCCAGGCGGGAGACGAGCTTGTCAAACTCGCGCTCGCCCTGGCGCAGCGTGCGCGCGAAGCGGCTTTCCTCCAGTTTGAGCTGCTCCAGAACGAAGGCCTCATTCTGCCGCAACTCCGGATAGACGTCGGCATACTGCGCGATGATGACGCCGGCAATCTCGCACGTGAAGCCCTCGGCCATGCCCAGCTCCATGCCATAACGGACAGCGCGGCGGATCAGGCGGCGCAGCACATAGCCCTGATCGACGTTGCTGGGGCTCACGCCGCGCGGGTCGCCCATGATGAACGTGGCGGTGCGCAGGTGATCGGCGACGATGCGGAAGGCCCGGGTCACGGCCTCGCTGTCGCCGTAGTGCTTGCCGGAAAGCTCGGCAATTTTGGCAATGATGCCGGTGAAGGCGTCCGTCTCATAGACGGTCTTCACGCCGTTGAGCGTGCAGATGGTGCGCTCAAGGCCCATGCCGGTATCCACATTCTTTTTGGCCAGCGGCACATACCGGCCGTCGGCGGTCTTGTTATACTGCATGAAGACGTCGTTCCAGATTTCCAGGAAACGGCCGCATCCGCAGGCGGGGGAGCAGTTGGGGCCGCAGGGCTCTTTGTCCGTGATGATGAACATCTCGGTATCCGGGCCGCAGGGGCCTGTCTGGCCGGCGGGACCCCACCAGTTGTGCTCGCGGGAGAGGTAGTAGATGTTCTCCGGCTTTACGCCGTTTTCCATCCAGTAGCCGGCGGCCTCGTCGTCGCGCGGGATCTCTCCTTCCCCCTCAAAGACGGTGAAAGCCAGCCTGTCCTTGTCAAGCCCCAGATAATCGGGGCTGGTGAGGAACTCCCAGCTCCAGGCGATCATCTCCTTCTTGAAATAATCGCCCAGGGACCAGTTGCCCAGCATCTCAAAGAATGTCAGGTGAGAGGCGTCGCCCACCTCGTCGATATCGCCGGTGCGGATGCACTTTTGCACGTCCGTCAGGCGGGTGCCGGCCGGGTGCTTGCTGCCCAGCAGGTAGGGCACAAGCGGATGCATGCCCGCGGTGGTAAAGAGCACGGTGGGATCGTTCTCCGGGATGACGGAGGCGCTGGGGATCACGGCATGCCCCTTGCTCTTGAAGAAGTTGAGCCACATGCTGCGCAGCTCGCCGGAAGTCTGAGGTTTCATCGTGCATTCTCCTTTTTACGTGATAAAGTCATAAAAAAGCGCCTGCCGTCCGGGGACGAACAGGCGCATTCGCGGTACCACTCCGGTTGACGCACTCCGCGCGGGAAGGCGTCCTCTCTGGGCCCTTAACGCGGGCGGCACGTCCGGCTCCTCACCGGAAAGCTCCGCGGACGGCTGCCGGACGGCCCCGCGCCGGGCTTGCACCCTCCCCGGCTCGCTGCTGCGCCCGCCTGTATCCGGCTCTTTCCGCATCTCTGCCATTGAATATCGGGGATATTATAGTGAATTTTTGTTCCCTTGTCAAGCGAAAAATCCGCGCAAAAGGCCCGTCAGCCGCGGATCCACCGGGCGGCCTGCTGCGTGCTCTCCCCGCTGCGAACCCGGCGGGCCAGCAGGACAAGCCGGCCATCCTCCAGGCAGGTGGAAAGCGTCAGCAGGCGATCCTGAGCGTTCAGATCGATCAGCCAGGGATGAAGCGTGAGCGACCGGACCTTTGCGATGTAGGCGTCAAACTCCGCTTCGGATTCAAAGGTGGGATGTCCGGCATAGTTGAGGTAGTTTTCCGCCGTCACGTCTTCCGTTGTGACGGGCAGGACGGCGAAGATGACATAGGAAGCCGTGCTATACAGCGTGCTGAAGCGGATGACGCAGTGGCTGCGCCAGTAACGGCGGTCGGTGTAATGCACCAGACGGCCAAAGGCCGTGCCATCGCGCATGTTATGACCATGCACGAGAAGATTCTGCACGCCGCTCTTCATGGGGGAACCTTCGTCCAGAAACACCGTGCCGCTGGCGCTCTCGCGGCCGTAAAAATCATGGGTGAGGTAAAAGCGGTTGTCCCGGTAGACAACGGGCTCGCTGAGAACGCCCGGAATCTCGATATAGCCGATGTTCCTGCGCCCAGCGGCTTTGCATCGCCGCGGGCCATGAGCGCAGAAAGCGCGAAGAAAAGCCCTCACATCTGCCGGCTTTGCGGAATATTCTGAGGTAGCGGCCACAGAAACCTGGAATCTGGAGAAAGCGGAGGATGCCCATGGCCTATTTCAGGGACAATCGCTTCGGCGGTTCCGGTGCGGGAGGTTCCTTTTCCGGCATTCCGCTGCGGGGATGCCGGACGCGCCTTGTCTATGCCGCCGGATTCACGGGGCCGCCCGGCGCCGCGCAGGGAATGGCGGGAATTCGATGGCGGGCCGGCGCTGCCGGCATAACGGGCGTAACCGGCGCAACCGGCGCGACGGGAACGGCGGGCGCCACGGGGGAAAGAGGGCTGACCGGCGCCACGGGGGCAACGGGGGCGGCCGGCGCGGCAGGCCCCACGGGAGCGACCGGCGCAACGGGAGCAGCCGGGGCAACGGGCCCTACAGGAGCAACCGGCGCAACGGGAGCGGCCGGCGCGACGGGCCCCACGGGAGCAACTGGCGCAACGGGAGCGGCTGGGGCAACAGGCCCCACGGGAGCAACCGGGGCAACCGGCCCCACAGGAGCAACCGGCGCAACGGGAGCGACCGGCGCGACTGGTGCGACTGGTGCGACCGGTGCGACCGGTGCGACCGGTGTGGTGCCGGCGGACAGCTATGCCTCGTTCATTGACTTTTCCGATCTTTTTACCGATGGAGAACTGCTCACGATGTATCCTGTCATTGGCGACCCGGCGGGCAACATCACGGAGACGGATCTGATGCACATCCGCCTGGCTGCGGGCACCTATCTGGTTTCCTACAGCGTGTCGGCCATTCTCACCGATCCGAGCTACATACAGGTGACGCCTTTTTATAACGGCATGGTTCACCTGGAAACGGGCGTGTATTTTGCAACCACCGCCGATGGCGCGTCTGCCTGCGGGTCTGCCCATTTTATCCTGGAGGCGCCCACCCCAACCGACTTTACGCTGACGTATAGCGGCCCGCTTGATGCTAGGGACGGAACGCTGACCCTGACGTTTTTCAAACTGCGGGCCCCGGGATGACGGAAAAAGGGTGAACGAGGAAATTCACAGCAAAAAAACAGACCCGCTTTTTACGCGGGCCTGCCTCTGGCTCCCCAGGTAGGGCTCGAACCTACAACCCTTCGGTTAACAGCCGAATGCTCTGCCATTGAGCTACTGAGGAATAGAAAATGGTGGATTGAAGTGGACTCGAACCACCGACCTCCCGCTTATCAGGCGGGTGCTCTAACCGACTGAGCTATCAATCCAGCTGGACTGCCGGAACCATCGTTCGAACAGCCAATATTATAAGGGCTCAGGAGAAATTTGTCAAGAACTTTTAAATGGTTTTTTCCGCAAATCGGGAATTGGCGGGCCGGGATGCCTTCGCGGCCCGCCCTGTTTTTCTTCCCATGGGAAAAGACGCTCCGGCAGGCCGTTGGCAAAAGCGTTCTCCCCCTTTCAAGGGGGGGAGAACGAAGCCTTTATGCCGGCAGGAAAAATCATTCGTGTTTTGTATACTGGGAAAGGCGGTGGATGGCGAGCAGGTCGCTGATGGATTCAACAATCAGCACGATGCCGACCGCCATCATCAGCATATCCCCATACACAGAAGGGAAAAACACGATGCTCAGCGCGAGCAGCAGCGTTGCGCAGGAAGAGATCATCGCCGCCCACCACTGCGCAAAGCCGAACGCACGCAGATTCAGAGCCCGGCGGATGCCGCAGATGCTGCCCACCATCACCACAATGCCCAGAACGGTGAACAAAAAGCTCATCAGGAACGCGGGATTGATCAGCGAGAACAGCCCGAAGCCGGCGGCACAGACGCCGATGAGCAGCTCGAACGTGTATGCGCCGGCGCCGCGCTCCAGCACGAAGGAAAGAATGTTGAACAGGCCGTAGGCGGTCACGGCGATGCCGACGACCATGGACAGCACCCGTTGGCTGGCGCCGGGCATCAGAAGCATCGCAATGCCCAGCACGAGGCTGGCTATGGAGGAGAATGTAAAACTCAGCTTGATTTCCCTGGCAGCGGCCAGAAGGGGATTTGTTGTTTTTTTCATCGACAAGGCCTCCTTTGTTGCTGTAAATGCAGATTGCCAAAGGCATATCCTCCCTCTTACAGAGGATATGCGGCGGAGAAGATCCTCATGCGGCGCGGGCGGAAAAAAGCATTTTCCGCAAAACGTCCGCGATATTTTCTGGATATTCATTATAAAAAAGGCGGAAAGCATCTGTCAAGCGCAAAAGCTGACCCGAACAAAAAATGCCGGAATGAAAGAGAAATTCAGAGCTTATACGGGAATGAAATGCTCAATTGACATTGGATTGTACAAGCCGTATAATAGCTGGGTAAACCTGCGCGCGTGAACGCGTATTGTGGTTGGAGGAGACAACATGCAGAGCAGAACTGCAAAAGCAGCCAGACCGCCCAAGAAAAAAGCGGTCACCCTGCGCATCATCATTGTCGGCTGCGGCAAAGTGGGGTACACCCTGACCGAACAGCTGGTCCGCGAGGGACACGACATCACGGTGGTGGACACCAATGAGCGTGTGATCAGCGACGTTTCCGATGTATTTGACGTGATGGGCATCTGCGGCAACGGCGCCAGCCATCGGGTGCTCATGGAGGCAGGGCTTCAAAATGCGGATTTGGTCATCGCGGTAACAGGATCGGATGAACTGAATCTGCTGTGCTGCACCATCGCCCGAAAGGCGGGGAGCGATCTGGCGGCGATCGCGCGTGTGCGCAATCCGGATTACAGCGAGGAACTGGGATACCTGCGCCGCCAGCTGGGGCTTTCCATGATCATCAATCCGGAACTGGAGGCCGCCAGGGAGATCGCGCGCCTGCTCTCCCGCCCCCAGGCGCTGGCTGTAAGCGCGTTTGCCAAGGGGCATGCGGAGCT
This sequence comes from Candidatus Ventricola intestinavium, assembly GCA_018715105.1. Lineage (GTDB taxonomy): Bacteria > Bacillota > Clostridia > Christensenellales > Aristaeellaceae > Ventricola > Ventricola intestinavium. Next base: position 768 of record DVMG01000242.1, on the reverse strand, counting down.
GGTCCGCTTTAAAATCCCGGAGGACAGCGTGCTGGACGGCCGCAGCGTTCTGCAGCTTGAAGACATCTTCCGCTTCGGCTATCTGGTCTGCGCGGTGGAGCGCGATGGGATGGTGCACATTCCAGACGGTTCCTACATGCTGCACGGCGGGGACGACATCTCGATCCTTGCTTCGGCGCGGGATGTCCACCGCATTTTTGAGAGCATTGGCATGCGCAGCAACGCGGTGCACAGCTGCATGATTATCGGGGGTGGCAAAGCCTCGTATTACCTGGCCCGGCAGCTGCTTGAGCAGAGGCTGGAAGTGACCATCATCGAATCCAACAGCGAGCGCTGCAAGGAGCTGAGCGCGCTGCTGCCGGAGGCGCTTGTCATCTGCGGAGACGGAGGCGATGAGCAGCTGCTCCAAGAGGCCGGCATTGAATCGACAGAGGCGTTTGTTCCGCTTACGGGCCTTGATGAGGAAAACATCCTGCTGACCCTGTATGCCAAGCGCATCCCGGGGCTCAAGACCATCACCAAGATCAACCGGATCACATTCAACGACGTGATCGAAGGGCTCAACCTGGGCAGCGTGGTCTATCCCAAGTATATCACGTCCGAGGCCATCATTGCCTATGTCCGCGCGAGGCAAAACTCCATCGGCAGCAACGTAGAGACGCTGTATCATCTGTTTGACAACCGTGTGGAAGCCATTGAATTCCATATCGAGAAGGATGCGCCGGTTGTGGGCGTGCCGCTGATGAATCTGAACATGAAAGATAACCT
>DVMG01000241.1 GCA_018715105.1 Candidatus Ventricola intestinavium | reverse complement strand
GGTTGTCCTCGTAGCTGACGACCTGCAGGTTGAACAGCCGCACGACAAGCACGCCGAACAGCAGCGCGACAAGGCATGCAATGGTTCTGTACCGCCCCAGATATCTCTTATTCACAGAATACAAAACCTCCGTATGTGTTTAGCGTTGGGTTTCTGTAACAACGTCGTCCTCGTTGAGATCGCCGTCCCCCTTTTTCTTTTTTCTTCCCGCCCGCATGATCAGCCGCATGATCACCGATCCCGGCAGAATCATCAGGGCACTGTATGCCGCGCAAAGCAGCATGCGCATCACGGTCACAAGGCCCTGCTCGGCGCCGATCAGGAACAGATACCCGATGTAAAGGATCTCCCGCATCAGCGTCAGGAAAAAACAGATCAGCATCCGTTCCAAAACGCTTTTATGCCTGAATTTCCTGAGTTTGAGATCAAGCGCGCGCCGAAGCAGCGGCGCCGCCCAACCGATGAACGTGTAAGCCACCAGGTTGATGGCCAACACATATCCCACGCTTGCATCATAAAGCATGGCCATCACGGCGCCTGCGCAGAAGCCGCCATACGCCCCGGTGTAGCCCGTGAGCAGCACCAGAAAGACGATCAGCATATCCGGCGCAACGCCTGCGATACGGATATAACGCACCAGATTGGTCTGGCAGATACAGGCCACGAAGGCCGTGATGACAATCCGAAGTGCTCTGGACAATTCTTCTCACCTCGCGCTTTGTGGATCACGGTTCTTCCGGCAACCCGCCGTCCGCCTGTTCCGGCTCCGGCGTTTCCCCGGGCGAGGGGGATGCCTCCACATAGCTGTCCGCCAGATCCCCCATAGCCTCTTCATCGATGATGAAATCAACGGTTTCCGGGGTAGGAGAAGGCGTGGCACGGCCGGGTGCGTCAGGCAGCGGAACCGGCGTGGAAGCGTTGAGCCTCTCTTCTTCGATGACGGCTTGGGGCCTTGCCGTGGCCACCGGCGCGATGATGATCTCGGTGTTGTCGTAGTTTTCCGGCATTTCTTCAACCTCGGCATAATAACGCAGAACAAGCACATTCTCAATGTGCTCAAAATCCGCCGCAGGCTCGACGACAATGTAGTGCTTGCTGTCCTCGATGGCGCGGGTGCTTTCGCGTACATAGCCGATGAGCAATCCCTTGGGGAAGGATACCCCCACGCCGGATGTAATAACCCTGTCTCCCGGCCGCGGAACACTGTCCGCCGAGAGATAATACATGCGGCACAGCGGCTCGCCCGTGCTGCCGAGCGTGCCGTTGACAGCTCCCTGATCGCGGCTGCTCTCAATGAGGGCAGCCAGGCTGGCCTGATCATCAATGATGGTGATGACCTTGGATGTGGTGTCAAACACCTCATACGTGTAACCGACAAGCCCTTCCGAGGTGATCACGGCCATCTGGGTATCCACACCGTCATTTCTTCCTTTGTTGATGGTAAACGTGGAGAAATAGTTTCCCGTTTCACTTGCAATCACGCGCGCGAGCACCGGGTTCATCGACGCGCGCTCCTCATACTCGCCCAGCAGTGCGCGCAGCTGCGCATTTTCTTCTTCCAGCTCCTCATAAAGCAGGCTTCGCAGCACAAGCTCATCATTCTGCGCTTTGAGCTGATTATATTCATACTCAATGTTGCTGCGCAGCTTGATCCGGTACAGATAGCCTGAGAACGCCTGCGTTACCTGCGAAACAAGGCTCTGCACAGGCGTGATCACCCTGGAAAACACGCCCTCCGGAGAGAAGAGCTGGCCGCTTGACTGGTTGTAGGCCGTCAGGGCCATCAGCGCAATGAGCGCCAGCACAATCGTCCGCCGCACAATGGAATAGAGAAAGGGATGCTTTTTCTTCATCGAGCTGAAATTCCTTTTTTTCTGATCCGTTATAAAGCTAAAATAAACGTGTCCACACCCTGCGGCGCTTCAAAATACAGGCGAAGCATGCGCGCTCTTGCGTGGTTTGCGTTTCCTTCCGCCATACGGGGAAGCCCGACGCTCAGCCCCCGTTTCTGCTGTTTGAACCGCCAAGCATATCAAAATGATCCGCCATGTATCCGGCGCCAAGCGTTGTGCATTCGCCGGCATCGCGCGCCACAGAGACCGGCACGCCAAATTCCGTGGCGATCATGGTGTCCAGATTGGGCAGCGCCGCAGAGCCGCCTGTCAGGAAAATGCCGTTTTGCAGAATATCCGCGCACAGTTCCGGCGGAACGCGCCCCAACACCCATTTGATCGCGCCGAGAATTTCCTGAAGCGGTTCACGGATGGCCTCGCTGACCTTGGCCATGTTGACATCCACCGTCAGCGGCATGCCCGTGGCGATGTCCCTGCCCCGCACAACGGCGATATGCTCCATCTTTCCCTCGCTGCGCACATCAGCCAGATCGAATTTGATCTGTTCAGCGACCCGGTCCGTCACCAGGATAGCGTGCTGTTTTTTTAAAAAACCGGAAATGGCGGCGTCGATCTTGTTCCCCGCAATCCGAATGGAGTGGGATAACACAATGCCGCCCATGGAAACCAGCGCCACCTCTGTGGTACCGCCGCCAATATCCACCACAAAGCTTCCCTGCGGCTCATACACCGGAAGGCCCGTTCCAAGAGCCGCGGCAAACGCCTGCTCTACCACGAAGATCTGACGCGCGCCGATCTTTTCCATCGCATTGATGACCGCACGCCGTTCCACCTTGCTGACCTCGCC